>NZ_JBKHUP010000206.1:0-5395 GCF_046565525.1 Coleofasciculus sp.
CCTCCATTCTTCCGGCATCCCGCTATCCCTCCCCACCCTGCTAGCGCTGAGGGTGGGGACTCCCGCGAACACGTTGACTGGATGGAGAATTTCTCTAAATTCCCGCAGGGTAGAGTAACTCCACTTATCGGGTTAGCTTAGATATTTGGTGCAATCCTGATCGACGCCGACACGCTCCTACCTGTGCTGTTGTCCGGGCTAACTATATTTAGACGAAACGGCTAACCAACTTTTTCGCTGTAGGCACAACTGATTGTGTCTTGACCTGTTATCCTTCCCTCTCCAGTTTTAACCAATAATTTTCGGTCTTGTGGTGGCAGCTAAAAGGATCTCTTTATATTACTATTATGGATGACATTTAGCAACTATTTCATCAGTAATTACTATTCTTTCAATAGTTTAAATGTATGGTTATTTTAGGGTGGCTATGATAAATTAATATAAAAAAAGTAACTTAACCAATGTTTGTATAGAAACCTGAGTCGGGGCGGGCGCGAGTTACATCTCTTGTGCAACCAAAAAGATAGTCGTGAAACCCGCCCCTACAGAGACACCACATACCGGGAAAAGTCAGAATTACCGTTCCCCTGAAGGCTGAGGCTTTTGGGCAACGAGTTGTTTGGCAACTCGGATCAGATGATAGGCACCTTCGTTATCAATGATGGTATATTCATTGGGTTTTAGCCAGTTTTCCTGGAGTTTATTGAATCGCTTAGATTCAATTAAAACCAGGGTCGAGGGAGGATTTGGTTTGGTTTTGGCAATTTTCTCGATGTAGGCAATCAGTTTATGTTCTTCGTCAAAATAATTGACCGATCGCTGGGCATAAAAAACGACACTGGGCTTTTCAAACCCCATCATCAGTAACTCTTCTGACGGTTGGTTCACCTCAGCCGCGATCGCAGATAATTCTCGTAGGGGAAGCTGACGTTGTTGATCCAATAGAAAAGCAGCCGGTGAAACCACAAGGATAATAAACGCTACAAACGCCACCAAATTAATCATTCCTAACCAACGCCATCCCCGACGTTGACATAACGCGATCGCCGTCGCTACCGCAGCCATTCCCCAAACAATACCTCCCCGTAACGGTAATCCTGACGCTTGCAGGGTTTCCGATAAGTTCAACGCGGCTGGATCATAGCCAACTATGTTTGGGCTGTATAAAATTGCCCCCGCGAGTACGAGGAGGAGGATCACATTAAACCCACCACTCAACCGTAACCCCAACCGAGGCTGAGGGCGGTGATAGGTGAGTAAATCACTTGCCAATAATGCCACCAAAATTGCTGCTGCGGGCATTAAGGGTAAGACATAGCTGGGGAGTTTAGTTACAGCGATAGTAAAAAAGCCAAACACACCCGCAAACCAACACAGAGCAAATAAACCCAACTGACTCGCGCGAGGGGAACAACGCCATTGTTGAACCTGCCAAAACCGCAACCGTGCGATCGCGAGGGGTAAATAACAGGACCAAGGGGCAAAGCCGACTAACACAACCAGAAAATAGAAATACCAAGGCGCCCAGTGGTGATTAACCACACCGACAAAGCGTTCAATGTTGTGATAGCCAAAAAACTTGTTGATATAGTCTTCGCCATTCGCCAAGGTAACTAACACATACCAGGGAATTGCTAGAACCCCAATAACGCCCAATCCCCAAAACAGGCGCATTTCCCGCACCACCTGCCAAAAATTCCCCAGATACACCAGAAATGCACCAATAATTAATCCGGGTAGAACAATTCCCACCGGTCCTTTGGCAAGGATAGCTAAGGCAATTAATATATAAAATGCCAAATACCAACCGGATGCAAAACCTAAAATGGGTTGGGGATCACCTTTTGCATTTCCACGGTATCGGCTATTTTGTTCCCCATCTCCCTGTCTTCCCGTCTCCCCTTGCACATAGGCGATAAAGAACGACAACAGAGCCGTTCCCATACAGCCAGAGAGTAGCATATCCGAAACCCCAGTCCGCGCCCAAACTAAGGTTAGGGGATTAAAGGCAATTAGTGTAGCCCCTATTCCAGCAGATAACCAGCGCTGGCGTTCTGGATTAGGGAGTTTTGGGGTGTCTTCTAATTCAGAGGAATTGTCATGAATCAGGGTACTAGGACGGGAAATGCCAAAATAGCGTAGGGTATAAAAGCCCAAAACTGTGAGCGCGATCGCACTCATTGCTGAGGGAAGTCGAACCGCCCATTCATTCACACCAATGAGCTTATAGCCAATCGCCATTAACCAGTAGACTAAAGGCGGTTTATCAAAACGAGTCTCCCCGTTAAAATACGGTGTAATCCAGTCTCCTGTAACCGTCATCTGGCGGGCGGCTTCCGCGAATAACGGTTCAGTTTCATCAACCAAACCCGTACTACCTAAGTGCCATAAAAAAGCCACCCAGCAAATCGCACTTAACCCTAAAACCGAGAACATCCACAAACGAGTTGGATGCTTTTCCCAAACATTCCACCACTTTGTCACCGTTTTAGCGACCCTATCCTTCATTCAACTTCAACCAGTTTGTCACGAAAAGCCAACATTAACCGTCACCGCCCCAAACTTAATCTAGCTGGAGCCGCGCTCATAATGTCCCCCTTCCTTGACTCGGACAACCCCATCAAGTTCCTGATCCAACAGTGTAGAGACGTTGCATGCAACGTCTGGTACAAAACCTAATACGGTTGTAAGACTAACTCCCATTCGCCCGTCTTTTGATTCCACCGGGGTACAGGCGTTTCCCCAATTACATAAGGTCCCCAATACAAACGAGAGCCATCTTGGGCAAATGCCACAATAATATCTCCCTTTTCCAAAATCAGATCATCTTGTGGAAGTGAAAGAATCAGCCCTTGGCTTCCTCCTTCCATAGGGGAAAAATCCCAGTGGGCGGGTTTGGCGTAAGCCGTTGAACCCGTTTGGCGTTCTAACAGCGCCACCCGCACCGGATGTTCTGTAGAATTGCTGACTCGCAACCCTCCTTTTTGCGCCGCTAGAGCAACGGGATCAAGGGGTGGAGAGGGTGAAGCCTCTGCGGGAGGTAACTTTGATGAGAGTGGTGATAGTGTTGGGGAGAGGGGTTGAGCCGTTTCCATCTCAGGAACCTCTGGTGATTTGATCACAGAGGGTAATGATGCTGTATCTGAGGATTGGGGTTCTATCCAAACCTTGAACTCAAATAATCCTAGTCCCAGTCCGGCAACACCTAAAAGGAGTACGATGATAAATACTGGATAAAGCTTATGGTTTAGTCTTTTCATTCGTTTTGAAGGGATTGACTCTGCACCACTACGTCTGTAGGGGGTGCTAACAAAACGAATTGCTAGCCCCTACTCTCATTGAAACAAGCTTGACCAAAACCGTGTTATTTTTCTCTTAAAGGCTAAGTGGTTATGGTCAGTGTGTGGTTGATTTCTGGTTGATCGATGCAAAATACTCGTCTTAATACTATCGTCGATGTGATCTTGGCAAGGTTAGCCCAGTGGTTTGCCAATCCCTGGCGACGCCTGTCCATAATCTTGCTAGGTTTGCTGTTGGGCATTTTCCTCGGAAGTGCCCTCTCAACGACAGCCGGTCAAACCGCTGACTGGGATGTCGTTGCGGCTGGGATTTTAATTATTTTCACGGAAACGGTGAGCCGGATTGTTTATGGCAGAAATCGTCAGCGTTTGCCTTCTGTGAGCAGAGCTTCTAGATTTTCATGGTTCATTGAAACTGTGAATGCTCTGAAAATTGGTTTGGTTTATAGCATGTTTTTGGAAGCGTTTAAACTGGGTTCGTAATGTCATTCGTCAGGTTATAAGGTCAGATATAATTTTTAATTCTGCGTAGGGGCGGGTTTGACTATTATCGTTTTTGACCTCACCCAGATGCAACTAAACCCGCCCCGACTAAGGGATAAGGGAGGGCGGGTTTTGTTGATAGGCTATCGGTGACAAGCCAATTAAGTTCCTAAACCCGCCCATACAATTGTAATTGTGGCTAAACCCGTCCCTACCCTAAGACTTATGATTCATCCCGTTTCCTCGTCTCCCTCTTTCGGTGACATTCTTAACCAATGGGTATCAGGAAAACCACCAAATTCATCGGCTTGGCAAAAATTAGTAACAGCGGAATTAGCACAGCCGGAACGGGCTAAAGCGTTTGGAATTACGTCAGATAACGTGGAGGAAAAACTAGAGGCGCGATCGCGTCTTTTTTTATCTGTCTATACTGATGTTCTTGCTTTGCCCTCGTTTGCTCATAAAATTCAGGATAATAGCGAAAATTTTGAGTATATTCAAACTAATATTATCCTATCTCTGTGGCGCTTGTGGCTTCCTTTGGCGATACAATTGGCGGAATCTCGACAACAGTTATGGCGTCCACTAATTCAGGGAATATTAGGTGGACAGGGAACGGGAAAAACCACATTGGCGGTTGTGTTGAAGTTAATTTTAGCCCAGTTAGGATATCGTACCCTTAGCCTTTCCATTGATGACCTTTATAAAACCTATCAAGAACGACAGCGCCTGCGAGAGAAAGATCCGCGTCTGATTTGGCGCGGTCCACCGGGAACTCATGATGTGGAGTTGGGGGTGCAGGTATTAGACGAGTTGCGATCGCACAATTCCTCAGATTCTATTCTAGTCCCCCGCTTTGATAAATCTGCTTGGGAAGGTGCAGGCGATCGCACAGATTTTGAACCTGTACAAAATGCGGATATTGTGTTATTTGAAGGGTGGTTTGTCGGTGTGCGTCCCGTTGCGGCGACTGTGTTTGCGGGGGCTACTCCAGCACCCATTGAAACAGAGAGCGATCGCGCTTTTGCACGGGATATGAATGAACGACTTAAAGCCTATTTACCCTTGTGGGAACGTTTAGACCGTTTAATCGTACTTTATCCCATTGATTATCGCCTGAGTTTGCAGTGGCGGCGTCAGGCGGAGGCGGAAATGATCGCGACGGGGAAATCAGGGATGAGTGATTCACAAATCAATGAATTTGTCAAGTATTTTTGGAAAGCGCTGCATCCAGAGTTATTTATTACGCCATTAATTCACAATCCGGATTGGGTGAATTTAGTAATTGAAATTAATTCCGATCATACACCAGATCGGGTTTATCAACCTGAGAATGACGAAAAAGGGTTGTAGGGTTGTAGGGGCGAAGCATTCGCGCCCAGATTTATCGGTTTCATGCCTAATTTTCAACGCGAATGCTTCGCCCAATCCCCAAATCCCAATCCCCAAATCCCAATCCCCAAATCCCAATCCCCAAATACCAATCCCCAAATACCAATCCCCAAATACCAATCCCCAAATCCCAATCCCCAAATCCCAATCCCCAAATACCAATCCCCAAATACCAATCCCCAAATCCCAATCCCCAAATCCCAATCCCCAAATACCAATCC
>NZ_JBKHUP010000207.1:0-2500 GCF_046565525.1 Coleofasciculus sp.
AAGGGTTTCAGCTTTTCTCAAAAAAACTTTTCTCAAAAGGTTGACAACTTCTGAAATAGGCACTACATTGGTAAATGCGCTTGAAACGAAGGCAACGACGACTCAAGCGACCGAACCTAGAAAAATCAATAGTTTGAAAGCCAAGTATACATAACTCCTTGTCAATAACTTAATGGAGTTTAATCAGGAAACTGAGACAAACTCAACTTAAAGGATAACTTGGAAACGAAACGCGATTCGATCGTGTTTCGGAGCCTGGAAAAAAACCTCTAACATGGAGAGTTTGATCCTGGCTCAGGATGAACGCTGGCGGTCTGCTTAACACATGCAAGTCGAACGCAACCTTCGGGTTGAGTGGCGGACGGGTGAGTAACGCGTGAGAATCTGCCTTGGGGTCGGGGACAACCACTGGAAACGGTGGCTAATACCGGATAAGCCTACGGGTAAAAGATTTATTGCCCCAAGAGGAGCTCGCGTCTGATTAGCTAGTTGGTAGGGTAAAAGCCTACCAAGGCAGCGATCAGTAGCTGGTCTGAGAGGACGATCAGCCACACTGGGACTGAGACACGGCCCAGACTCCTACGGGAGGCAGCAGTGGGGAATTTTCCGCAATGGGCGAAAGCCTGACGGAGCAAGACCGCGTGAGGGAGGAAGGCTCTTGGGTTGTAAACCTCTTTTCTCAGGGAAGAAGCTCTGACGGTACCTGAGGAATCAGCCTCGGCTAACTCCGTGCCAGCAGCCGCGGTAATACGGAGGAGGCAAGCGTTATCCGGAATTATTGGGCGTAAAGCGTCCGCAGGTGGCGATTCAAGTCTGCTGTTAAAGCACGGGGCTCAACTCCGTAAAGGCAGTGGAAACTGAATAGCTAGAGGGCCGTAGGGGTAGAGGGAATTCCCGGTGTAGCGGTGAAATGCGTAGAGATCGGGAAGAACATCGGTGGCGAAAGCGCTCTACTGGACGGCAACTGACACTCAGGGACGAAAGCTAGGGGAGCGAATGGGATTAGATACCCCAGTAGTCCTAGCTGTAAACGATGGATACTAGGTGTAGCTTGTATCGACCCGAGCTGTGCCGAAGCTAACGCGTTAAGTATCCCGCCTGGGGAGTACGCACGCAAGTGTGAAACTCAAAGGAATTGACGGGGGCCCGCACAAGCGGTGGAGTATGTGGTTTAATTCGATGCAACGCGAAGAACCTTACCAGGGCTTGACATGTCCGGAACCCCGGTGAAAGCTGGGGGTGCCTTCGGGAGCCGGAACACAGGTGGTGCATGGCTGTCGTCAGCTCGTGTCGTGAGATGTTGGGTTAAGTCCCGCAACGAGCGCAACCCTCGTTTTTAGTTGCCAGCATTAAGTTGGGCACTCTAGAGAGACTGCCGGTGACAAACCGGAGGAAGGTGGGGATGACGTCAAGTCAGCATGCCCCTTACGTCCTGGGCTACACACGTACTACAATGGTCGGGACAGAGGGCAGCAAGCGAGCGATCGCAAGCTAATCCCAGAAACTCGGCCTCAGTTCAGATCGCAGGCTGCAACTCGCCTGCGTGAAGGAGGAATCGCTAGTAATCGCCGGTCAGAATACGGCGGTGAATCCGTTCCCGGGCCTTGTACACACCGCCCGTCACACCATGGAAGCTGGCCACGCCCGAAGTCGTTACCCTAACCCTCAGGGGAGGGGGACGCCGAAGGCAGGGTTGGTGACTGGGGTGAAGTCGTAACAAGGTAGCCGTACCGGAAGGTGTGGCTGGATCACCTCCTTTTCAGGGAGACCCGGTGAAAAAATCAGTACCCAAATAGATAACTGATTGATATCACCAATCCCAGGTCGTGCAAGGAAGAAGTAGATTGGCTTTCAAACTGATTTTGGTTCGGGAAATGGGCTATTAGCTCAGGTGGTTAGAGCGCACCCCTGATAAGGGTGAGGTCCCTGGTTCGAGTCCAGGATGGCCCACCTGTTCCATTCAGGAAGAGGGGGTATAGCTCAGCTGGTAGAGCGCTGCCTTTGCAAGGCAGATGTCAGCGGTTCGAGTCCGCTTACCTCCATACTTCCCAGTTAAGGAGTTAGGAGTGGCGGCAAAAGCGAATAGCTAGAAGCCAACCGAAAAAAAGCATTCAGCACCTGTACTTTTTAATTGAAAAAGCTCAGAATGCTGAACGTGAAGTTCAGTCAGAACCTTGAAAACTGCATAGCGAGAGAAAAAGTCAATTTAGTAAGAACAATGCCAAAAAAAGGCGTTTGTGTCTTACACAGACAAAAGTATAGATGGTCAAGCTACAAAGAGCTAACGGTGGATACCTAGGCACACAGAGGCGAAGAAGGACGTGGCGACCGACGATACACTCCGGGGAGCTGGAAGCAAGCGTTGAGCCGGAGGTTTCCGAATGGGGCAACCCCAAGTACGGCTGACTGAATCCATAGGTCAGTACGAGCCAACCCAGTGAACTGAAACATCTTAGTAGCTGGAGGAAAAGAAAGCAAAAGCGATTCCCCCAGTAGCGGC
>NZ_JBKHUP010000208.1:0-5324 GCF_046565525.1 Coleofasciculus sp.
TATAGCAGATGCATATCTAAGAGTATTTAAGCATAAATACTTGGCGGCTGTAAATAGATTGCGCCTTTTCACCGTAGTGGCGTGGCACACCTTAATTGGTGGATTGGAATTGTAGGGGCGCACCGACGTGCGCCCGTGTCAACTTAAGCCATAACCCTTACCCATTCTAATTTTCAGCTATGGGGTTTCCGCTCCCCGGCTATGGGAGAAGGGCGGGTTTAGTCAAGTTATCAGTTGGGTGTCATAAGTTATCTGTAAAACCCGCCCCTACACCCCCCGCTCTCCTGGCTCTTCACCTTAAGTTGACACCAATGAAGGCTTGCGCCCCAAAACTTGAACATCTGTTGTGTTCATTTGTCTATTGGACAAACCTCAAAAGCTAACTCATGGCGATAAAAACACACATAAAATTCTGCCAAAAAGTTTGTATGTCCCAGGATTACAGGCGCATCTCTTGATTGAGTCCAAGCAAATGCCAATAAGACAGGCGAAAACGGCATAACGATACTCGATAACACCAAGCCTCGTGCTTCGTGATCAGCTAAATTTCCACTTAACTGAATCGGAACAGTTTGCTCTTCCCAGACTGCCCCTAACTGTACACCAATCTCGTAAGGTAGAACATTGACACTTGCACCCGTATCTACGAGTGCCATTACCTCGACAGTGCAGCTTCCATTGACAAGAGTGATAGGTAAATATGGCATGACACTCGAAAGTCCAAGGCTATTCGTGCGCTCAATGAAAGGGAATCATTGACCATTAAGCATTAGTTTCTCTGTGCGCCGCCACCAAAAGATCCGACAAGGCTTGAACACTTTCCTGATCGGCTTGAGGAGACCAGACAACGGCTTCTGTTGATGCCAATTGATTCAAAAGTGCATTAGCTGAATCACTATTGCCTACAGGTTCTAGGCTGCATCCTTCCTCTTTAGCAACGGCAAGAAGCAGAAAGTGGATAAGTCGAAGTTTATCTTGATGAGAGAGTTGACTAACAGTGGGTAAAAGTTCGCTAAGAGACATATTGCTTATCTGAGAGGTTCAATACAGTTCTAGTCTAGTTGAAAGTAACCAAAGAGCGATATTGACATATCTTAGTTTGATATACCGTAGGGTGGGCATTGCCCACCAATCTTAAGCTGAATGTCGCTGACTTAAGCTGGGTTCGTAGTAGGCACGAAGCGTGCCAGAAGTGAAGACAGCACTTACTACAAACTCTAAAGTCAGTGCCATTTGTCTTAAGCTGTCACGCATTTAAATTGGGAATGGGTAGCGAGCAAGATGCTCGCACTACAACGATTTTGCCATTCTTGACATTATGGTTTAAATGCCGAACAGCTTAATTCAATGCCATTCTTATGAGGTTGGAATTTCCCCTTCAAACGTCAGAAATCGCATCGGCTGGCGACACTCCACTCTTGACAGCGATGATACCAGGGAGGTATTCATCCATCATCTTCACATTGGTGTAAACCAACTGTTTGATGGTGTCTGAATCAAGAGAGTGATTTTTGACATTAGTGCTAGTCTTGTAACGAATCTCTCCATCGTCGAAATTCAACTCAAAATTGCCGATAATCATGCCATAGTTGGCTCTCGATAGAAACTCTCCTACCGCTCGACGCTTAGATTTGGGAATTTTAATCGGGCATAAGGAGTAGAAGATAAACTGCTGCTGTGATTCTATCGCTTGGGCATAACAGTCGTATTGGTCATTTTTGCCCTTAAACGCTAGGCGTAAGGCTGATTGTTTTTCTAGGTGGGCATAGTGCCAATTGTCTTCTGTGAAGAAGTTGACGATGGCGGCAAAAATGGCTTGTGTTGAGGGAATGTCTTCAGGTGTCACATTGGGGGTTTTCCTGTCATCGTATCGCCAAAGGATTAATACAATGGTTGATGGATTGCCAATTTACTTAGTTTACAGATAATCCTTAAGGCTGATCATGGTTTTCTTTAAAATTGACAATTTCTTCCGGGGCTGAATGAATTATTTTTATCACCTCCAAAGCCAAATCAGCCATTTCTTTAGCGCGGGGGTCTGGCATTAATTTTAACTCGATCAACTCATTCAGTAGTTTAGCGGCTTGAATGCCAGATTTTAACAAGGCTTCTTGGTATTCTTGTTGTAAGGTTTTAGAGGGGGTGGGGGTTGGGTTTTGGTCGGTTTGATTTTGAATGTTGATATCTTCCATAATGTTCACTTGTTGTAAATAGACTTTATTTCATAGAAGCAAACTCCAGAACTACCCTCCATACAAATGAAAGCCTACTTCAGCGCTATCTCGGCGGCTTACTTTGGCACGAGGATCAGGGATTAAAGTGTTTTAGCCCCAAGAGCAAACGTGCCAAATGGGGATGCTCCCTAGTTATGTTCTCTTTAGAAGATAATATCAAGGGGGTTAGCCAGGGATATTGGAGTATGAGTTGAGTACGTAATGGATCTTCAGTCTTGATATCAAACGATCCTCCTACAACTCCGTAAATTCCTATATCAGCACCAAACCCAACCTCCCTGTTTCCATCACTATCCGTGTCACCCCAATGACCACGTAAACCACCAACTCCAAACTTATCAAAACCATAACCTGCATTTAAGCCCATATCAAATGTTTGATCAACATCACTATTAGAGTTTCTAGTTCCAATTTCTCCTGACACTTCACCGAAGTTAAATCCTGGCAATTCAGCTGTAAAACCATCACTACCAATACTGAATTCAGTGCTAGCACTATTAGCATTTAAGCCACCGTTTAAGACGAATTCTGGTGGTAATCCTAACATCTTAGCTCCTAACTTAGCCAAGGCTAATTCGCCTTTTATTTGCTGATAGTCACCTTTTATACCCCATCGGGTATCGTTGTTTTGATTATTTGGACGTTCATTTTGCCAGCATCCAAAACTACCACTAAAAGTGTTGTTCTCTAAGCTGCCGTATTCGTTCTTCCCGTGGAAATTTCCTGCACCGGAATCTATGCAGCCTGCTTCGTTTTTCTTGACGAAGGCGTATTTAGTTGTTATACCTTCTTTTTCTGGTTCCTTGCCCCATTGGATGGGACGCAGGTTCGCCATATAAAATTCTTTTAAAACAGCCCAATACTTGGGTAAATTGAGAATAAATTTCTGAATCCAACTTTGCAGCTTACCCCACTGATCCTGCACCCACTGATTACCGGGCTGAATCAGATTATCATTCACCCAACCCGATAACGAACTAACCTTCTCTTGTACCTGACTCCCTAAATTCCCGAACTCGGTACTGATCACATCCCAGCCACCCTTTATCCCATCCTTTGCCTGTTGCAACAAATTCCGTCCCAACTCACCGGGATGCTGTACCCAATACTTCGCGCTAGCACCTTTATCCTTAACCCAATTCGCCGCACCTTGTCTCTTTTCACCAATCCAATTAATCGCACCCGTTCCCTTTTGCTGCACCCAACCTGATGCATCTTGACTCGTCTCACCAATCCAATTTTTGGCATCGCTTCCCTTTTGCTGCACCCAACCCGATACACGTTGACTCGTCTCACCAATCCAATTTTTGGCATCGCTTCCCTTTTGCTGTACCCAACCCGATACACGTTGACTCGTGTCACCAACCCAACTAACCGCATCGCTTCCCTTATCCTTAACAAAATTCGTCGCACTACTCCCTTTTTCCCCTAACCAACTCTTCGCCCGACTTCCCTCTTGTTTCACCCAGTTAACTGCACTGCTTCCTTGTTCACCTACCCAATTAACAACACCACTACTTTTCCCCTGAAGCCAACTCGTACCCTTACCTATCGCCCCTTGAACACCCGAAACGGCTCCATCTTTTGCCCCTTGAACACCCGAAATCAGGGAACCCACTTCGCCGCCTAACCACTGGAGAATGGAGCTACCTGTATTACGGATACCCGACACAAAACTGCTGCCTTTTTGACTGAGTGTCGTTAATAAAGAATTGCTGGTTTGATTCAACCAACTCCCCGCACTCCCGGCTTTCTCACTAATCCAACTGCGAGCGCTATTGGATTTTTCAGTCATCCAATTTCCGGCTGAGGTGGCTTTCTCCCCGATCCAGTTTTTAGCACCATTGGCTTTCTCACCCATCCAACTCCCCGCCGCCTGTGCTTTATCGCCCATCCAGTTTCTCGCACCATTGGCTTTTTCACCCATCCAATTTCCGGCTGAGGTAGCTTTCTCACCCATCCAATTCTTCGCACCATTGGCTTTCTCGCCCATCCAATTTCCGGCTGAGGTAGCTTTCTCCCCTATCCAATTCCTCGCGCCATTAGTTTTCTCGTTAATCCAATTCCCGGCACTATTCGATTTGTCCTGAATCCAATTCTCGGTACTCTTCGATTTTTCCTTAACCCAATTCTCCGTACTATTAACCTTCTCGTCTACCCAACCTTTAGCACCTGTAAACGATGCTTGGAAGCCATTCCATTTTTCCGCCGCTTTACCCTGGAGAACTGCCCATTGTTCCTGCACCCAAGTATTCGCATTACTCAGCAAGCCTTCTACCCAACTTGCCAATTCTCCCGCTTTTTGGCGGAGAGGTTCCCAGAGTGTCTGCGCCCATTGACTAAACTGTTGCCACTGTTGATCAATGCCTTGGGTAACTGGACTCACCTGAGCCATAAAATCAGTCCACGCCGCTTGTGATTCGGCTTGAAGGGCTTGCCACTGTTCCTGGATATTCGCCGATGAACCCGCCTGATTATCGAGATTTTGAATCAATGCTTCGGCTTGACTCTGATAGCGTCCACAGAGTTGACTTGCCTGATTATCCAGAGATGTGACTGATGCCTCGGCATTCCCTTTTAATCCTGCCCAATTTCCTTCCAGTTCTGTGGTTAATTCACTCCCTTTACCTTGAATTTCGGTTATCTTATTATTAACCTGATTCTCAATATCGGTCTTGGTATTCTCCGCCTCTTGTTCAAACCCTGCCTCATCCCCTTGTAATTCCTGCGCCTGAGTCTCGGCTTCAGTTTCTAGGTCATTCCCTTTGGCGGTGGCTTCAGTTTCTAGGTCATTCCCTTTCGCTTGACTTTCGGTTTCTAGTTCCCCACCTTTTGTCTGGCTGTCTGTTTCTAATTCTGACCCTTTGGTTTGACTGTCAGTTGTCAGGCTTTCCCCTTTCCCTTGACTTTCGGTTTGTAATTCACTCCCTTTTGTCTTCCCTTCTATATCAACTTCAGAGGCTTTGGCTTGACTATCGGCATCAAGTTCTGAGCCTTTATTTTTCCCCTCCGCATCAACTTCAGAGGCTTTGGCTTGACTATCGGCATCAAGTTCTGAGCCTTTATTTTTCCCCTCCGCATCAACTTCAG
>NZ_JBKHUP010000209.1:0-5291 GCF_046565525.1 Coleofasciculus sp.
TAGGTTGCTCTGTTGTTGGTGGTTGGTTAGGTTGCTCTGTTGTTGGTGGTTGGTTAGGTTGCTCTGTTGTTGGTGGTTGGTTAGGTTGCTCTGTTGTTGGTGGTGGATTCGGTGGTAAGTTCTCTGTTAGCAAAGACTGTGGCGGAGTTGCTGGAGTGAAATGACTATCCAGCTTTTCAGGTGCAACGTCATTTGGCTGGATTATATTGCGATTATAGGTGGAGCTATTTGGATCGATGTTGGAGTTGGACTCGGGTGGCTCCGGATTATAATACTGTACAGTTCCATGTTCAATAGGAGAATTATTTGGATTTGCCGCATCATTTGCTACCCTGATGTTTCCTTGGATATTAATAGAGCCAGTAGCAGTAGATAAGATTACGGAACTACTTCCACCAGGGTTATTCTGAGGCGCATGATTTTGGGCAAAAATATTTTTTATGTTAATGTTCCCGTCATCTGTGGATATAGTTACATCACCAGCATCACCTTGCTGCTGATTCTGCACTCTTATTTCACCTGTTATGATATTTCCTTGTTCTGATACATACAAGGTTACATCACCAGCCGAGCCATTACTGTTATCATCTGTAGTTATATCGCCAGTTGTAATGTCCCGTTGAGCCAACAGTGAGATTGAACCCGCACTATCCTGATCTGAATTACTGGTGTCAAGCTTGGCTGTTGTAATGCTGCGATTTGAATTGATATTGATTCCCGTCGATGCTGTAATCGTGTCAGTAGAGACAACATCTCCAATTTGGATGCCCGAACCGCTCAATACGACTTGTCCCTGACTATTGAGTGCTAAAGTTGTCGCATTTTGTAAATTTCCGCCGGTGATTAAAGCCGGTATATTAGTCAGAGGAATTGGAGCAGAGCCTGAATAGTCTGGGCGGTCAATCTCAAGACTCAAAACCATCCCGGGTTGAGTTAGGCGGACTACACTATCGCCTGGTACAGTTGCAATAGTAATTTGACCATTGGGCGCTGAAAGATTACCCTCACTGGCAACTGTACCACCGATTAAGGTTAAGTTCCCATTCTTAACTTCCAGATCAGCCGAGTTAATAATCGCTCCTGGCTCAGATGTATCGAAGGCAAAATAATTGTTAGGAGTTCCGCTAAGATTAGTTATACTCAGGTCAATTGGACCTGTTGCCTTAAACCAGCCTGAATCTAAACCAATCGCTGTAGCCGTTGTCGCGGTAAAGGAACCGGGCACATCCAGACTTGCGCCTTGACCAAAAACGATACCAGCCGGATTCATCAAAAACAGATTGGTACTGCTCGTTCCTCCCAAGACTTCGATGAGTCCATTGATTTGAGACAGATTGCCACCTGTAACCCGACTTAGAATGTTTTGAATATTAGAATTGACATTAAAAATAGCACTTTGTTCTGAATCCAGACTAAACTCTCCAAAGCTGTGAATCAGATTACTGCCAGCTTCAACGCCACCTGTAATGCCAAATTGATTGCCATTTGGGGTAACAATCGTTCTATTACCCGTTGTATTATCTTCGGTAACTTGTGCTTGGGCAACCTTAGCAAAGCCCATAAGTCCTGTTAGACTATAGAGGGCTGCCAGTGATTGACTTATTCGGCGTACAGCTCTTTTCATCTGGCTCACTTGAAAAACAGTAAATGCTGAGTCCCCTAACTGCTGGTGTTATCACTTTCCCTGATGTTGTAGCTAACCAGAACCGTTGCGGTAGGTAGCAGGAAGGATTTTCTTGATCTTGACTCTGGCTATTCTATTATTGTATACAATTTTACCCTTTCTTTTTCATTACCCTGTCAAAAGTGATTTTTCTTTCCACAGGTTTAATGATTTTTGAGGGCTAACGCTGCATTTTGAGCCAGTGAGAGTAACTGATACTTACTTTTTTGAGCAGTTTCTCCTAGACTCCTATTATATTAAATATTGTAAAATTGTCGAGAAAAAGGCTATAATCCGCATCCCGGCGTCTATAAACTATGGAGAGCGTGCGTATGTACTGACAATTTTCTTGCATCCCTAATTTCAATGGCATTCCAGCCTGCATGATTCCCCTGAAACTGACCCTGAAAAATTTTTTAAGCTACCGTGAAGCGACTCTCGACTTTCGCGGACTGCATACGGCTTGTATCTGTGGCGCCAATGGTGCTGGGAAATCTTCTCTCCTCGAAGCAATCACCTGGGCGATTTGGGGACAATGCCGTGCCGCGTCGGAAGATGATTTAATCCATGCCGGAGCGAAAAATGTACGGGTAGACTTCATCTTCCATAATAACCAACAAACCCATCGGGTGATTCGGAGCAAGCAACGGGGACAAAGCAGTTCCCTGGAATTTCAAATTGAAACGCCCGATGGATTTCGTTCCTTAACTGAAAAAGGATTACGGGCAACTCAACAGCTTATCTTGCATCATCTTAAGCTGGATTATGATACCTTTATTAACTCCGCTTACTTGCGTCAGGGGCGTGCGGATGAATTTATGCTACGGCGTCCCTCGGAACGCAAACAAATCTTAGCTGATTTATTGAAACTGGATCAATACGAAACCTTAGCGGATCAAGCAAAGGATTTATCCCGCCAATTCAAAGGTCAAGCCGAGCAACTCGAATCTAGTTTACAAGCCATTCAGCAGCAATTAGAGGAACGAGACGCGACGCAGGAGCAACAAGACGCCACTCAAACCACCCTACAGCAACTACGCCAAGACCACGAAACCGACCAAACCCAACTGCACCACCTGCAATCTCTCAAACACCAACGCCACACCTGGGAACAACAACTCACCTTTGTTCGCCAGCAATACCAAAATCTCACCCAAGAATGTGATCGCCTGCATCAGGATATTACCACCACCGAAACCCAAAAGCAGCAATTAGCCACCATTCTCGACCAAAACGACCAAATTACTGCCGGTTATTCCGATTATCTGACACTGCAACAGCGAGAAGAGAGTCTCAGCCAAAAGTTCCACGCAGATCAAAACGCCCACCGACAAAAACAGCAGCTACAACAGCAACTTAACCAACAGATTCAGGAATTGAATCTGCAAATCCGCCAAACCCAAGCCCAACTCGACGCCCTGCGTCCCCAAGAACAAGAAATTCACCAAATGCTCACTCGTTCTGCAGATGTGGCTGAAGCCTTGGAAAAACTCAACACCGCCCGTACCCGCCTCAATCACCTGGATCAACTTCAACTCGACGTTTCCCCCATTCTGCAACGCCGCGCCGCCTTGCAAAGCGAATTAGATCGCATCCACGCCCGCCTCAGCGCCCGTTTAGATGAACTCAACGCCTCAGAAGATCAATTATCTCACCAAATCGCCACAACTCCCCAACTGCGACAAACAGTTCTGCACGTTGTCGCCGAAATCAGTACCTTAGAAAAAAAGAAAGTTTATCAACAGCGCGTACAAGAAAAAGGACTCGAACGCCGCAGCTTTCAAGAACGACTGCAAGAAAGCCAGCGCCGTTATGAAAAACAACTCGCCGAACTTACCCAGAAAATCCAAATGTTACAGGTTCAGGACGCTGTTTGTCCCCTGTGCGATCGCGCCTTAGATGAAACCCATTCCCACCACGTTATCCAAAAAACGACAACCGAACAACAGGAAATCCAAGATCAATTCTGGGTGGTGCGAGAACAGCTAGCGGTTTGTGAACGGGAACTGCAAGTCTTACGTCAAGAATACGCCCAACTCTCCCAAGAATTAGCACCGTTTGAACAATTACTCGAACAACGGGGACAACTCGAAGCCCGACTCGAAGCCACCGATGAAGTGTATGATCGCCTCTACGACATCTCCGAAGAAAAGAAACAACTGGAGCGATCGCTAAGTGAGGGAACCTACGCCCTAGATATCCAAACCCAACTACAAACCTTAGATAGCCAACTACAACAGCTAAACTACAACGAACAAACCCACGCCCTCGCACGCGGAGAAGTCGATCGTTGGCGTTGGGCGGAAATCCGCCAAGCCAAACTCGAAGACGCCCAGCGACGCCTAGAGAAAATTCAGGAACAACAACCCCAACTGCAAGCCCAACTCGATCAGCTAAACCAATCCCTAGAGGAGTTACAAAGCACCTCTCCCCTAAAACAGGAACTCGATGCGATCGAGGAACAAATTCGCGAAATTGGCTATAACTTAGACACTCACAACCAACTGTGCACCTCCCTGCGACAAGCTCAATCTTGGCAACTACGCCATCAAGAATTAACCAAAGCCCAGGAACACTATCCTCAAATCTGTCAACGATTAGATAGCCTGACTCAAACCCTAGCCAAGCGACAAGGCGATCGGGAAGCGCTGAACACACAATTAGCGGAAATTGTCAAGCAATTGGAGCAGTATCCCGACACCAGCCGCGACTTGCAAATACTGGAACAGCGCATCCTACAGCGACGCCGACAACTGGACGAACACCTATCCCAAGTTGGGCGATTACAACAGCGCTTAACTCAACTGGATACTCTGCAAACTCAATATCAAGAGCAAACGGAACAGGTTAAAACTTTACAACGGCAATATCGAGTGCATCAGGAACTAGCCAAAGCCTTTGGGAAAAATGGTATCCAGACGCTGATGATTGAAAATATTTTACCCCAATTAGAGGCAGAAGCCAATCAAATTCTATCGCGACTCACCGGAAATCAGTTACACGTCCAAATTGTTACCCAAAAAGCCGGAAAACGGGCATCAAAGCGCAAAAGTAAACTCATCGATACCCTCGATATTTTAATCGCTGACGCCAGAGGAACGCGCCCTTATGAAACCTATTCTGGGGGTGAAGCCTTCCGGATTAACTTTGCCATTCGCCTCGCCCTAGCCCGACTCTTAGCGCAGAGAGCGGGAACTTCCTTGCAAATGCTGATTGTCGATGAAGGCTTTGGTACGCAAGACGCCGAAGGGTGTGAGCGATTGATTGCCGCGATTAACGCGATCGCGTCTGATTTTGCTTGTATTTTAACTGTAACCCACATGCCCCAGTTTAAAGAAGCCTTTCAGACACGAATTGAAGTACGAAAAACCGAGCAAGGTTCTCAATTAAGTTTGTTAATGTAACCCTTAAAATTTTTCAGTCGGCTTTAGCGCAAGCAGTTGCGGTTCTAATTCTTTGATGTTTATCATTTAAATTCTAATAAATTATAAATTCCGAATAAACCAGAGAGCGTTTTCCCTCTTGCCTTTCCACCCAATTTTATTGTTCTAACCCCGCATTTCTCACAAAAGGCGTGATTGCGAATAGCAGAAACCTTACCAGACAAGGATTTAAGCCCATTTCTTCA
>NZ_JBKHUP010000210.1:0-4952 GCF_046565525.1 Coleofasciculus sp.
TATAGCAGATGCATATCTAAGAGTATTTAAGCATAAATACTTGGCGGCTGTAAATAGATTGCGCCTTTTCACCGTAGGTTCGACTGTTGGGGCACCATCCTTGCGCCCCAAAGCGTGAACATCTGTTGTATTCTATTTGTCTATTGGACTTACGCTTTCTTGACGGCACAGGCGCTACCTGTAGGGGCACAGCAATGCTCAATGGTGGTGAAATAAGCATTTTGGGATCACCGAAATCTTTGATATACCGTAGAGTGGGCATTGCCCACCAATCTTAATTCAGTGCCATTCTTATGAGGTTTTAATTTCCCCATCCGTTGCTCAACCCAACCTACAAAGGTAACTTTTCACGGCGTAAATCATGCTATTGTTAAGCCACTGAAAGTTCATAGTGCAGTATCAAAACTTCGTCTCGTTTCAATGTAGCCATTGCATATTCCCGCCCCTGTAAATCAGCAAACTCAACTAAATAGTGAGGTTCTTCCTGCTCATCATAAATATTGACAACCGTACCCACCTGTCCGACTGGCAAGTTTTCAACCATTACATAGTCAGATTCAACTAAGTGCAACCGCTTCAAGGGAATCGGTTTTAAGGTGGCAATTGTATCCAGCAAATTCAGATTTTCCATATCACTTGATAAATG
Organism: Coleofasciculus sp.; assembly: GCF_046565525.1. Taxonomy (NCBI): domain Bacteria; kingdom Bacillati; phylum Cyanobacteriota; class Cyanophyceae; order Coleofasciculales; family Coleofasciculaceae; genus Coleofasciculus; species Coleofasciculus sp. The sequence goes on from NZ_JBKHUP010000210.1 coordinate 647, forward strand.
CAGATATTAAACGCGGCTGTTTGTTTTTAGCTGTGATTTCCCAAATGGTTCGGAGTGTTACCTGATCTGATCCTAGATTAACGGCTTCTGGTACAACCCAATCTACTTTAAAGATTTGCCCAAACGTAGTCTTTTCTTCCTGAACCACCTCACCTTCCACTGCCGATTGTTGAATCAAATCTCGTAACATTTCAGCATTACTGGTGGTGATTCCCAGAGCCGATTTGAATACTCTGGCTTTATGCTTGCCAGATGAGTGTTCAGGATTCAAGCAATAGCCAATCAACTTCTCCATGGGAATTTCAGCTTGATTGCCATTAGGTAGTTTCATAATCCATCTATTGTATCAGTTATGCTGAAGCCTCTGTGTAGATGTAGTACACTCAGCGTCAAGCCTTATCCAATCGTAGTTTTAGCGCTCAACTCCTCAAAAATCGTACTTTCCCAAAAAGAAACCTGGTTTCTTGACCGATGTCTTAAGATAAGATAGTGGAATAAATTTTCAAGGAGAATAGAAATTATGGATTCACTTAGTCAGGCTCTACAACCTTTTTTAGATATAATGCATTTCTTAAATACCATAACATTTCTAGTGTTTATAGGAATAGGGGTCAAAGCCGCTTTTTACTTTAAAAGCTTTTTCTATGGAATTTTACTGTTGCTATGTTTAATTCTTTTGTCGAGTGCATTTTCTCAGATATCACCTGGACTGATCCTGAGAATAAATCATTATCTTTGTTAAGAGGATGGACATTTGGAAAGTTAGTTAAATGGACTGGTCAATACTTATTGAGGGTATGAGCAGTTACGTCTAGGTTTCAATTTCCCCGTCAAACGTCAACTATGGCGAATCGCCTCGGCTGGCGACACTCCACTCTTGACAGCGATGATACCAGGGAGGTATTCATCCATCATGTTCACATTGGTGTAAACCAACTGTTTGATGGTGTCTGAATCAAGAGAGTGATTTTTGACATTAGTGCTAGTCTTGTAACGAATCTCTCCATCGTCGAAATTCAACTCAAAATTGCCGATAATCATGCCATAGTTGGCTCTCGATAGAAACTCTCCTACCGCTCGACGCTTAGATTTGGGAATTTTAATCGGGCATAAGGAGTAGAAGATAAACTGCTGCTGTGATTCTATCGCTTGGGCATAACAGTCGTATTGGTCATTTTTGCCCTTAAACGCTAGGCGTAAAGCTGATTGTTTTTCTAGCTGGGCATAGTGCCAATTGTCTTCTGTGAAGAAATTGACGATGGCGGCAAAAATTGGTTGTGTTGAGGGAATGTCTTCAGGTGTCACATTGGGAGTTTTCCTGTCATCGTATCGGCAAAAGACTAATACAAGGGTTGATGGATTGCCAATTTACTTAGTTTACAGATAATCCTTAAGGCTGATCATTGTTTTCTTTAAAGTTAACAATTTCTTCCGGGGCTGAATGAATTATTTTTATCACCTCTAAAGCGACATCCACCATTTCTTTAGCGCGGGGGTCTGGCATTAATTTTAGCTCAATTAACTCATTAAGCAGTTTGGCAGCTTGAATGCCAGATTTTAACAAGGCTTCTTGGTATTCTTGTTGTAATGTTTTAGAGGGAGTGGGGGTTGGGTTTTGGTCGTCTTGGTTTTCCATCGTTATCCCAATTGAACAAAATCTGAAACACTTGCACCGAGAGACTTTCAATATTTGAGCTTAAGGCATGGGTTTCTATAGCAAATCGCTCTGGTGTATTTACAACTCCCGTACCTGAAGCTGAGTTCAGATGAGATGTTCGTACAAACAAAGTGTAACTAGACCAGCGCGAAGCGCTATATCAGTTTGCGATCGCCAGATTGCCCATCAAGTATAACTTTCATCAGTTGGCTGCGATTTTTCTTTTCCTATAGTGATAGTGACACAAGAGCGATAGGATAGCTATAGTCCAATGCCGTCCTCTCTTACCATTACCATGTAATGTTTAGCCATCCCCTCTGGTGGATTAAGCCTCCACTCGCCACCCAGTTCCAATACGAGTTGGCGCACAGCAGATAAGAAGCGATTAAGTCGAGGCGTATGGCAGGATGCGAGTTCACTGTTGCCGTACCACTTAGGCGGTTGAGGCTTGAGCGGCTGGTCTCCTTCAAGAATCCCTAAGACTTGCGGGAACCAAATGTCTGTGTATAGCGATATTGTGATCTGGACAGCTAGTGTTCTCTCGCTGGTTTTTGATTGCTCCCTTAGACTGACTGATCGGCTAAGTAGTGTGACCGGAGCTACTTCCTCCATAAAAATACTTCCCCAATCGGCATCATCGGGGCGAAGGGTTTTGAGAAGCAGCCCCATGTTCTCCACTTCTTCTTCAGTCACTTTACCTGTCAGATCGTAGTAGCACAAACGGGCTGGTGTCCGGAGCACACCGTTGTAGTTCTCAGCAACACCCCACCCTAGATCGAAAAGAGGGAGCGTTCCGGTTTCTGCCAGAGTTTTTTCCAGATATTGGGCATATCCCCAATTGGGAGCTGCGCGAAAGTCGAGAGGGCGGCGAGTCTCCACTACTCGATAGACAGCTTCCCCTTCGCCTGCTTCCAGAATTCCCTGTGCACAACGCAGACAGCGTTGAATATCAGACATATTAGCTGGTGGTGGAAAAATCGCCTCCCACTCAGCAAATGGTGAATCCGCTCGAGCCATCCAATAGTTGACCATGTCTTTTGTACCAGTGTTTATCATTACAGGAAGTCAGGGGCTTCAAACACCTCAACGCGACCATTGGTTCTAATGCGAACACGCTGCACAACCGGAGTTCCCTCTGGTATCAAATCACGCCTCAGTGCGGCATTGATAGCCTCGCTCAAAGTAGCACGGTTTGCATTAAACAGAGGATTGTCAGGATTAACAATGCTAATATCGGCGACACGGGTGAATTCTGGTTTAGGAATTTCTGTCTTCTTCAGCTTACCCTTTGTACTCTTACCTGCAAGTTGCTTCTCAGCTCCCTGGAGATTTTTAGTAAATGCATCTACTTGTCCGTCCTCGACTATTTTTCCACTTGTGACTTCTTTAGCCTGAATAACTTCCTTAGCAGGACTGGGATCGCCTCTTTTTCCGAAGTCAACTATATCACCCTGCGTTGCTAATTCGACTTCATGATTGTTCTTGGCTAGGTCTGAAGCTATATTGAGTTCATTCAACATACCTCTATCCCCCGTATTGAGTGCTACCAATATTCCTCTGAGCTTTGTGGGATTACGTAGGTTACCTTGACTAACAAGTGCGTTCACCTGCTCAAGCACACCGTTCCTCTCAGCCAAGCTTACAACTTTCTCAGCGATATGGGGTTGAATTTGTTTGTCGAGGAGACCTTTGAATATCTCTAAACCATGAGGAACTTTCGCGTAAAGAGCTACATCATCTGGTTTCAACCCTTTTTCGACGAGTTCCTCGACCAGAGATGGTTTCACTTGATTTTCTTGCAGGATTCGAGTGGCTTCATCGGAGAGACCAATACTTTTTTGGAGGTCAGCTAATCTCGCCTTCCTGACTTCATTCAGCTTTTGCTGAATTTCAGCTTCGGCTTTAACTTTATCCGCAGGATTAGTTATTTTGTCAGCTGCGTCAAGCTCCTGTTTAATCTTGGCAATATCAGGATCTGTATCCGCAAGTTTAAGTTCCTCTGCATATTCGTTTCTCAACAAATTACAGTCTGAACATAAGAGGACTTCGCCCTCCTTAGTAACCTTGATCTTGTGTTCTCCATCGGTAGTCGGCTTTTCAGCAACCACACCAGGCTCGACTTCCGGCTCATCCATATGAGTGCTACGCCCATTAGGTGTAGTCTCCTCAGATACAGGAGATTTCGCAGGAGCAGTTTCCTCAGCCACTGGAGGTTTCGCAGGCGCTTCTGGTTCTACTTTTGCCGGATTGGGCGTATCAACATTCGGAGTTCTGCCATTGGGTGTTTCAACATCCGGCGTTCTTGGTCTGGTATTGGGTGTATCGACATTCGGAGTTCTGCCATTAGGTGTTTCAACATTTGGAAGTCTGCCATTGGGGGTTGTGAGTGCCGGAATTCTGGCATCAGGTAGATTCCACTGTCTAGCCACCTGTTGTGCAAGTTCTTGTTGTTCAGCCCACCACCGCGCTCCACGCTCGGCTTGCTGATTCCCCCAATCAAGGAATCGCCTACCTTGTTGACCTAAAGGAGTATTACTGACCCACTCGGCTCCACGATTAACTTGCTGTCCCGCCCAACCGAGAGCTTCCCTGCCCTGTCGAGCTAAAGGAGTATTACTAAGCCACTCTGCCCCACGATTAGCTTGCTGC
>NZ_JBKHUP010000211.1:0-4802 GCF_046565525.1 Coleofasciculus sp.
CTTCGAGACTCCCCTAGATGCCGATGGAAATAACAGTTACGACGTAGAAATTACGGCTGATGATGGTAATGGCGGTAATGATAGTCAATCCCTCACGATTACCGTTAACGACATTAACGAATCTCCCACAATTACCTCTAGTTCTACCGCTAACCTAGATGAAAACACAACTCTAGTTACCACCATTACCGCCACTGATCCTGATGGCGATATTCCTACCTTCTCGATTACCGGAGGAAGCGATAGTAGTCTCTTTACCCTTGACGCCAACACCGGAGAATTAAGCTTTAACAACCCTGCCAACTTCGAGACTCCCCTAGATGCCGATGGAAATAACAGTTACGACGTAGAAATTACGGCTGATGATGGTAATGGCGGTAGCGATAGTCAATCCCTCACGATTACCGTTAACGACATTAACGAATCTCCCACTGCTAACAACGATAACTTCAGTACGGATGAAGCTACCGCCTTCACAACTGCCAATGTTTTAGACAACGACAATGACCCCGATTCTAGCGATACAATCAACGTTTCTAACCTCGATACCACAACCACTTTAGGTTTAGTCATCAATAACGGTGATGGCACATTCCACTACGATCCAAATGGTCAATTTGAATCCCTCGCTGTCGGAGAAACCGCTATTGATAACTTTAGCTACACAATCGACGACGGTAACGGCAACACTGACACCGCCACCGTTAACATTACCATCAACGGCGTTAACGATAGTCCCATTGCCAATGATGATAATTTCACCCTCAACGAAGACTCTGTTTTCACCACAGCTAGCTTCTTAGGCAATGACAGCGACATCGACAGCAATGATACTCTTACCTTCGCCCGTCTCGATACCAGCAATACCCTCGGCATCGTCACACTTAATGCCGACAATACCCTCACCTACAACCCCAATCAAGCCTTCGCTTTTCTTAGCCAAGGAGAAACCGCAACTGACAGCTTTATCTACACCCTAGACGACGGCAACGGTGGCATCGATACCGCCACAGTCACCGTAACCATTAATGGTAGCAACGACGCACCCACCCTGAGTACCATTAACAAATCCGGGGATGAAGACACGACGATTTCCTTCACGGCGACTGACTTTACCGCTGTATTTAATGATGCTGAAGGAGATAGTCTCAGCCAGATTAATATTCTGTCTCTCCCGGCTAACGGTGTCCTCCGTTTAAATGATACCGCCATAACCCCAGGGGAAACGATTGCTGCCGCCAACCTAGATAACCTCAGCTTTACTCCCGATGCTAACTTCAATGGCACCACTAGCTTTATCTGGAATGCCGCTGATGGTTCCCTATTTGCTTCAGGTGCAGCCGTTAATCTTGCGATCGCGTCGGTGAATGATAACCCAGTGAGTGGAGATGATCAGGCTACGACTCTAGAAAATACAGCGGTAACTATCGATGTCTTGGCTAATGATAGTGATCCAGTAGAAGGAGACTCGGTATTTATAGACAGCTTTGATGCCATTTCCCTTCTGGGTAGCACAATTAGCCAAGATGATAACGGCACACCGAATGACTTAACGGATGATCAACTCGTTTATACGCCTGAATTTGGCTTTGTCGGCACAGATAGCTTCACCTACACAATCTCTGATGGCAATGGGGGAACATCCACCGCTACTGTGGATGTCGTCGTTGAACCCATCCAGGATATGACTCTCTTTGGCACTCCCCTAGACGATACCCTCATCGCTAATATCGGTGACGACACTCTCTTCGGTTTAACGGGTGAGGATATCCTGAATGGAAAAGCAGGAGATGACTTTGCCGACGGTGGTGCTGATGATGATCAGCTTCAGGGAGAGGCTGGAAACGATACCCTTCTGGGTAACTCAGGGAATGACTTCATCGATGGGGGAGAGGATGATGATCTCTTAGACGGTGATACCGGAGATGACATCCTGTTGGGTAGTTTAGGCAACGATACCCTCAACGGCGGTGCAGATCGTGACTTTCTCAGTGGGGGAGTAGGAGACGATCTCCTGGATGGTGGCACCGGTAGCGATCGCCTATTTGGTGGTGCTGGTGCCGATAAGTTCCTGTTACAATCTGGTACGGGAGGGGATCTGATTTTTGATTTTAGCGATGGTGAGGATTCTTTTTTACTCACCAATGGTCTAACTTTCGGGCAGTTAAGTATTACATCTAATGGTTACAGTACCTTAATTAGTGATAGTAACACCAGTGAAGTATTGGTGACAGTTTTAGGTGTATCGGATTCTTTAATTACTGAAGCTGACTTTACTTAGGGTTAGAAATTAAGGTAAAAACCAATAGTAAGATCGCTATAGTAGGCACAAAGCCTGCCAGCCGCGAGTCCAGCGCTTACTACAAACCCCATCTGCACTTATGTCATTATCCCAAAAGGAACAATCCCTGAGACAGCTAATTGCCGATAAAATTGCGGCGACACCGAATCAGCGTATTTCATTTGCCGAATATATGAATTTAGTCCTCTATCATCCCGAACAGGGATATTATGCTACAGGTGCGGTCAATATTGGCTCTGAAGGAGACTTTTTTACCTCATCCCATCTGGGTAATGATTTTGGTGAGTTGCTGGCGGAACAGTTTGCCCAAATGTGGGAAATTCTGGAACAGCCTAAACCCTTCACTTTAGTAGAAATGGGGGCGGGTCAAGGATTGGTTGCGGCTGATGTTTTAACCTATTTACATCGACAGTATCCAGACTGTTTTGCTGCGTTAGACTATATCATTATCGAAAAAACAGCGGGATTAATTAAGAAACAACAACAAGTTTTAAATCAACTGAATATACCTGAATTGCCCTTACGCTGGTGTACCTTTGATGACCTACCCGATCATTCAATTATTGGGTGTTGTTTCTCGAATGAACTCGTGGATGCATTTCCGGTGCATCAAGTGGTACTGGAAAAGGGACAGCTTCAGGAAGTCTATGTGACAACGATAACGACAGAAACCAATGAAATTCATTTTGGTGAAGTTATCGATGACCTTTCTACACCTCAGTTGAAGGACTATTTTCAATGGATGGGAATTGATTTATATTCGGGGGCGTATCCAGAAGGCTATCGGAGTGAGGTGAATTTAGCCGCGTTAGATTGGATGAATACGATTGCCGATAAGCTAAAACGAGGGTTTTTGCTGACAATTGATTATGGTTATTCTACCGATCGCTATTATTTACCCGCACGACATCAGGGGACATTAAAATGCTACTATCGTCACCGCCATCATGATAATCCTTATGTCTATATTGGACAACAAGATATTACCGCTCATGTAAATTTTACGGCTTTAGAATGGCAAGGAGAATTGTCTGGATTGCAAACCGTGGGATTGACGAAACAAGGATTATTTTTAATGGCATTAGGATTAGGCGATCGCATCTCGGCACTATCAGCCGGAAACCAGCAGGGACAAGCAATCGCAGGGGCGCAGGATCTGATCAGAATTATGCGGCGTCGGGATGCTTTACATCAACTGATTGACCCGACTGGATTGGGGGGATTCATGGTGCTAGTACAGAGTAAAGGGTTGAGTCTGGAAAAAGCGCGATCGCTCAAAGGATTAACGATTCCGCCAATTGTTTAATTTGTTGTATGTCATTTGTCAAAAGATGTAGGGGCGGGTTTAGGGAATCTGTAGGGGCGGGTTTAGGGAATTAATTTAGCTAGTCACCAATAACGGAACAACAAAACCCGCCCTCCCCACCAATAACGGAACAACAAAACTCACCCTAATCCCCACCTAAATTTATCAATTAACCTCAAACCCGACAACAAAATCCACCTGATTTTAAACCGCGATCGCACGCCAAAGATGTAGTGATAGGGTGGAGCAGGGCGGGTTTTGTAGAAAGGTTATGGGTTTGTCTGTTAATTTTGCCCCTAAACCCGCCCCTACATTAGATTCACTGCCCCGATATCAGAAGACAAATGATTATTAAGTCACAAAACTCCCTTAGAACTGGGAATCATTCCAGCGCGACGCGGATCAATTTCTGTTGCCATACGGACTGATCGCGCAAATGCCTTAAATGTGGCTTCAATAATATGATGAGAATTAATTCCATCCAGTTGGCGGATGTGCAACGTCATTTGGCTGTGGTTCACCAATGCGACAAAGAATTCCCGCACCAGTTGCGTATCATAGGTACCAACCCGTTGAGTGGGAATCTCTAAACCATAGCTTAAATGAGGACGCCCCGAAAAATCCAGTGCCACTTGGATTAATGCCTCATCCAAGGGTGCGATAAAATGACCAAAGCGGACAATCCCTTTGCGATCGCCTAATGCCTGAGCAAACGCCTGTCCCAATGTAATGCCAACGTCTTCATTGGTATGGTGATCGTCAATTTCGATATCACCGGTTGCTTTCACGTCTAAATCAATTAACCCATGAGAGGATAGCTGATGCAACATGTGATCCAAAAATGGGATACCTGTGTCAGCACGACAGGTTCCTGTACCATCGAAATTCAGGCTAACCTGTACATCAGTTTCACCCGTGGTACGTCTCACGGTTGCTGTCCGGGCTGAGAATAGAGGATGCTGAGACTCTTTACTAATACCTGTGCGATCGCTGGTTTGCATAGTCGCTTCTGACAAGGGAGAACACCGTCTATTATTGTCTCACACCCAATTGCCATTCATTCATGTCTCTGTTTCCCTATCTCCCCCATCTTTCTTGTCTCCATATCTTCCCTTAGTTACCGGAAAAGCGATGGGTGAAGGCTCCCACGCTCTTTAGCTGGGAGATGAAACCGAGCGAACCGTCTAGGTAGCG
>NZ_JBKHUP010000212.1:0-4792 GCF_046565525.1 Coleofasciculus sp.
CGCCGTCGTCACACTTCCCTGAGTGGCGGTTAAATCCACCACGCCTTCGGTTACTTCTATATCCGCCGTCGTAATATCACCTTGGCTAGCCCTTAGGTTTACGTCACCTTGAGTGGCTGTGAGTGTTCCTTTAGTCGTATCAATAGAACCGGTTTGGCTATTGAATGTGATATCTTCCTGTGTGGCGGTAACACTGGCGGTGTTGATGTTCTTATTCGCCTGAATGTTCACTGTTGGCGCTTCTACATTCGCCGTCGTCACACTTCCCTGGTTGGCGGTTAAATCCACCACGCCTTCGGTTACTTCTATATCCGCCGTCGTAATATCACCTTGGCTAGCGGTGAGGTTCACGTTACCCTGAGTCGCTGTGAGTGTCCCGTTACTGGTATCAATAGAACCGGTTTTGCTATTGAGTGTGATATCTTCCTGTGTGGCGGTAACACTGGCGGTTCTGATGTTCTCCGTTGCCTCTAGGTTAACTATTTCTGACTCAAGGTTAGCATTGCTAAAGTCTATACTATCCGCCAAGATACTAATGCCTTTTGGAGCATCTTCTGGAAGGGTTTCTGGTGCAACAGTGGTAATTGTAAACGGTAAACTGACGCCATCGTCTAAAACTGCTTTCACCTCTCCAGCACTTCCAATTGTCAGTGAACCCAAGTCTGTTGTCGTAAATCCGCCACCAAAGTCTTGAGCGCCGACAGTACCACCAAACGTAACTGTTCCAGAGCCAGTTCTTATGTTCAAGTCAAACGGTGACGTAGAGGATTGATTATTTTCCTTGGAGCTAGATACGGTAGCACCAAATATCACATCACCTCCCCTTGCTCCTGGTGATGCCTCAGAAATTGTATCGAATGTGGTATCCGTAACCAGAATTACATCACCTGTAAATTCAATTGGACCCCCTCTGGTTTTAATAGTACCCGCGACTCGGCTCTGTTGGGCATTAACGAATAAACTGTTAAAAATAGTTGTCGAAGTGCCGACAATATCCGCGTTGATTGTGGTATCGTCACCAATCCGCAATTGCTTTAATGGAACATCCTGACCGATTTCCCCTTCAAAAGAAACATTACCTGTACCTGGTGCAACCGTGAGACTTTGCTCCTCAGCCGTTCTCCCGTCAACATCACCCGTGAAGGTAATGTCACCGCCTTCCGCACCCGTTTTTACCTCCACCAAATCAGAATGTAGATGTACATTTTGACCGATAACAATATCATGTCCTTCTGTTGTGATTTCGACTTGCGGCTTATCTTGGTTTCCTAGATAGACATCTGCACCATTAATTGTGATGGAAGCATTATCTGTTCCTGTCAGATTGCCATTCACATTAATTCTGCCGCCTGCTGCGGGTGATTGAATCGTCACCGGATCTTGGAAACTGACACCTCCAGCATCGATGACAATTGTGCCATTGCCCATCTCTCCATTGTCCGTCCCTCGTCCAATCTTGATCTGGCTAAAGCCATTGGCTATAGCGGCTAAATCTGTATCGCTGATATCTAAAGTGCCTTGTCCATTAGGGGGTGAGCCAATATCAATAGAAACACTATCGGTACTTGGCTTTAGGGAAATGGTTCCCTGATTCGGGGTACTGACTGAGTTAGCTCCACCTTTGAAGTCAATTTCATCAGCGGTTAGGTTAATATTTTCGGTTACTGTGACACGATTATTAAAGGTCAAAGATTCCCCGTTATTAACCGTTAAATTCCTTAAAGATGTACTATTGCCTACAGCGCCCGCAAAAACCACCGTGCTATTATTATCGGCTTCGACCGTTAAATCTTGGCTGTTTGGTGTTGTCCCATCTACAGGACTGTTAAAATTAATCGCACCCCCCTTATTGGTAAGGGTAATCGTGTTACCTAGAGTGACTGGGCTGTTGAGGTTGATAGTATTGTTAGGCGCATCAGATGTGGTGATGTTGCCATTGAGCGTAATCCCGCTACTTCCCCGAATTGTCAGGTTATTAATTTCATTGCCATTGCCGATCGCGCCTACCGTAACCCTACCTGTACCTGCATCCAGGGTTAGATCGGCTGGGTTAGTTCCCTGAATCGTACCGGTGTTAAACGCGATCGCACCACCATTAGACCTAAATGTCGTGGTATTGTCTAGATTAAAGGCTGTACCTGCGGTGTAATTTTGATTCTGGGCATTATACGTTGTCCCTGTAAAATTAATGGCTTCTGTAGCATCGAGTGTCGCTGCGCCGCTAACACCTTGACTTATCACCCCACCCCCAATACTAGATAGAGTAATCTCCCTTGCTTTTAAGGTTAAGTTGCTTAGTCCTGTGGTGCTACCAATTGCTTGACCTACATTTATAGAACCACTTCCAGCATTCAAGGTCAGGTTGCGATCGCCATTAATCGATTGATTAATACTGATAATGCCATCATTATTGACATTATCAGTATCAATAGTCGCGTTTGCCCCTAAAGTCACGGCTCCGTTTAGGGTAACGTTGTTGTCAACGATATCTGACGTTTGTATCTTACCGTTTAGAGTAATTCCGTTATCGCCTGTTAAATTAACAGCTCCGGCATTAATTACTCCATTGGTCGAGATAGTTGCTCCTGCAACTTCTAGGATTCCAGAAACCGAAGTGGAATTTAAGTTAAGATTATTGATGTCCTTGAGAGTGACATTATTGCCTTGAGAAACGGCTACACTATTAAAGTTGTTATTGGTGTTATTCAGAGTAATTGCTTTGTTTGTTCCTGCTGCCAGGGTCGCTGTACCATTAACGGTCAAGGTATCATTTGATGTATTTTGACGAATTTCACCGCCGTTGCTCGTCACATTTAGATTGCCTGAAATAGAGGCAGTTCCCAGAACCGTATCTTCCTTGCTGGTTAGGTTCAAATGTCGAGAAATGGTGGAATCTCTGAGGAGAATATTATCGGTGTCATTCAACGTTACATCTCTTGCCTTTGTGATGACGACTTCATTAAAGTTGTTATTAGTGTTATTCAGAGTAATTGCTTGGTTTGTTCCTGCTGCCAGGGTCGCTGTACCATTAACGGTCAACGTATCATTTGGTGTATTTTGACTAATTTCACCGCCGTTGCTCGTCATATTTAGATTGCCCGAAATAGAGGCAGTTCCCAGAACCGTATCTTCCTTGCTGGTTAGGTTCAAATTTCGAGAAATGGTGGAATCTCTGAGGAGAATATTGTCGGTGTCATTCAACGTTACATCTCTGGCACTGGTGATAATCACTTCATTGAAGTTATTGTTAGCATCATTCAGGGTAATATCATTGCTAATTCCTGTCTTCAATGTCGCTACACCACTGACAGTTATACCACCACTGGTTTGGGTAATATTACCTGTAGTAGCCGTAACATTTAGGTTCTTCGGTAGGTTGAGGATACCCGTGAATGTGGGATTGCCACCTTGTACTGTCAGGTTAAACGTTTCACCACTCAGGTTAACATCATTAATCGAAATGTCTCCTGTAAAACTATCACTGCCAATTGTGACTGTACCATTCGATTGCAAGTTGCTTAAATCTGTAGCATTCAGGTTAAAAGTACCCGTCGCACTATCACCAATACCAATCGTTGAGGTAGGGCTAGTTGGTTCAAAGGTGGCATTTGCCGCTGTCACTGTACCATTGATATTCACATCGGTGGCAGTCACTCCTAAATTACCAGTAATACTAGAAGCGCCTAACTCAATCGCATTGATATCGTTTAAGGTAACATTTCTGCCACTTGTGACCGCTACGGTGCTGAAGTTATTGCCATTGTTTAGGGTAATATCGTTACCATTGGCATTTAATGTTGTGACACCAGCTACACTCAAGTTCCCAATCCCGGTAATCGCGCCATTGGCACTCACTCCTAAATTACCAGTAATACTAGAAGCGCCTAAATCAATGGCATTGGTATCGTTTAAGGTAACATTTCTGCCACTTGTGACCGCTACGGCGCTGAAGTTATTGCCATTGTTTAGGGTAATATCGTTGCCATTGGCATTTAATGTTGTGACACCAGCTACACTCAAATTGCCACTATCGGTAATCGCACCCCCGGCAGTAACATCTAAAGTGCCAGTAATAGTAGAAGCGCCTAAATCAATGGCATTGGTATCGTTAAGGGTAACATTTCTGCTATTGGTTACCGCTACGGTGCTGAAGTTATTGGCATTGTTTAGGGTAATATCGTTGCCATTGGCATTTAATGTTGTCGTGCCATTGGCTACACTCAAGGTGTCATTATCGGTAATCGCACCCCCGGCAGTAACATCTAAAGTGCCAGTAATAGTAGAAGCGCCTAAATTAATAGCATTGCTGTCGTTTAAGGTAACATTTGCGCCACTGGTGACGGCTACGGTGCTGAAGTTATTGGCATTATCTAAGATGATATTGCTATTGGCATTTAATGTAGTGCCACCCGTAACACTCAAAGCGCCACTATCTGTAATCTCACCTACAGCAGTCACACCTAATGTGCCAGTAATACTAGAAGCGCCTAAATCAATAGTATCGCTGTCGTTAAGGGTAACATTTGCGCCACTGGTGACGGCTACTGTGCTGAAGTTATTGGCATTATCTAAGGTGATATTGCCATTGGCATTTAAGGTTGTGCCACCCGTAACACTCAAAGCGCCACTATCGGTAATCGCACCCACAGCAGTAACACCTAATGTGCCAGTAATACTAGAAGCACCTAAATCAATAGTATTGCTGTCGTTTAGGATAACATTTGCGCCACTGGTGACGGCTACTGTGCTGAAGTTATTGGCATTATCTAAGGTGATATTGCCATTGGCATTT
>NZ_JBKHUP010000213.1:0-4791 GCF_046565525.1 Coleofasciculus sp.
TACCTAGACGGTTCGCTCGGTTTCATCTCCCAGCTAAAGAGCGTGGGAGCCTTCACCCATCGCTTTTCCGGTAAATATAAATATTTATTAAAATAACTTTTCGGCTTTAACTGCTGTGTTTGGTGCTAGTCTCTCACTGGTGATTGGTTCCCAGATAGAAGGCTATTCTTCATTTGTACTCCCCATCACAGCCGGGAATTTCATCTACATTGCTGCCAGCGATTTGATTCCAGAATTACATAAGAAGAGACAAGTATCTACCTCACTGTGGCAGCTACTCCTACTTCTGCTCGGTGCTGGGGTTATGTTGCTACCCAAGCTGGTTAAACAGGCAATTTGACTCTCTTCTCTTGTTTCCCTATCTTTAACATAGTTTAGTTTTTTCAGCCCGACTTACTTAAATTCTCGCTAGAGTGGTTTTTGCGCGAAAATCCTAACTATGAACCTACGCCAAAAACTGACTCTCCACTATTTCGCCCTTGCTGGAATCATTATTCTGGGAACCGCCCTCCGGTTTTGGCATCTTGACTTAAAACCCCTGTGGCTGGATGAAGTTCTCACGGCTTTCTTTAGCCTGGGACTTGAGTATAATGATTTACCGTTAGATGTCGTATTTCCGCTGTCTACGCTCCAGGAATTTTTCACTCTCCAACCCGAAGCTAGCTGTAGAGATATTGCCCAAACCCTTGCCCAACAATCGACTCATCCGCCCTTATTCTTTTGCTTAATGCATTCGTGGTTAAGGTTTACGGGAACCGAACAGTTAGCTTGGGCGTTGCGCTCATTTCCAGCTTTAATCGGAGTGGGTGCGATCGCGGCAATCTACGTTCTCAATCGTCTCATCTTTTCGCCAATCGCGGGATTAATCGCCGCCGCGTTAATGGCGGTGTCTCCTTTTGCGGTTTACTTGTCTCAGGAAGCGCGTCACTACACATTACCAATGCTGCTGATTATTCTGGCACTTTTGGCATTAATCCCGATTCAGCAGCGTCTTTATCATCAGCAATTGCCTTCCCCTTGGCTATGGCTAGGTTGGGGTATGGTGAACAGTATCGGTTGTTATGTCCACTACTTTTTTCTTCTGGCTGTCATTGCCCAATTTTTCACCCTAATTTCCGGGATGATTTGGTATCGTCGGCGCTTACCAGGCGGGAGTTGGATAGCTGTGGCGCTGGTAATGGCGGGAATAGCAGTTAGTTATTTACCGTGGTGGGGTATGCTTTTGGCAGATGTGGGGCGACAAGAAACCAATTGGTTACCGCAACCGGATAGTATTACACCTCTTGTGCAATTACTCGTGGGTTGGTTACTCATGGTAATTGCCTTACCCGTGGAAAATCAACCCTGGTGGATTGTTATCCCCATGGGAGGATTAACTCTGGGGTTGGGGGGGTGGATTATTTGGCGGGGAGGCGTGGGAGTTAAGCAATTGCTACACAAGCCTGCAACCGAGTTAGCCACGTTGACGCTATTCGGGTTTACCTTGGCTGTATTGCTGCAATTTTTGGCAATTATTTACCTGCTAGGTAAGGATATCTCCGTTGTCCCCCGCTATAATTTTGTTTATTATCCGACGATTTGTGCGCTCTTGGCAGCGAGTTTAACCGTAAACCATGGCGCGTCTCAGGGCGCGTCTGGGCGTAGGGGTGCAGGGGTGCGGGGGAGATGGGCAATTATCTTAACGTTGACTATCTCTGTGGTGAGTACGGTTTGTGTTGTGGCTAATTTGGTGTTTCTCAAACCCTATTATCCTCAGCAGGTGGCAGAGAATATGACGATTGAACCCACTGTTCCCCTGATGATGGTGATGGGATATGACGATCTTCAGGATATCGGATTAGGATTGAGCTTTGCCAAGGCATTAGAGAACGTATCAGAGGGTAGTAGTCAACAGGGCGATCGCGCGATCGCATTTTTAAGTCGCCAACAGGGATATGATGGAATCTGGCAGCAGTTATCGGAATTAACGATACCCTCAGTGTCTCAGTTGAATCTATGGGTAATCGCTCCGGGCTTGAAGCGTCAAGACTATCCCCAACATCTTGCGATCGCGAACCAAAAAACCTGTATCCTTGATCCGAGTCAACATTACCGGATTGGTATTCCCTATCAGTTATACCGATGTGGTTGAGATTTGGCGTAAGCTACACCAGAAAGGATGTTTTCAACAACAGTTGTAATGAAAGTAAATATTATTAAGTCTATTCGAGGACTCGCCGCTCTAATTTTGGCGTTGGTGTTGGTTTTAGTTCCCCTATCCGCCCAAGCTGCTAATCCCTCTGCCAGACAGCTTATTAATGACGGTGCATCTGATCTGAGTGCCATGGATTTCTCTGGTCAAAATTTAGCCGAACTGGAGATATCTAATATGAATCTGACGCAAACGAATTTAAGCAATACCGATTTACGCAATATGGTGATTACTGATTCCACGATAACTGAGGCTAATCTACAAAGTGCAGACTTTTCTTATAGCATTGCTTATAAGGTTAACTTCAAGGGTGCTGATTTGAGTGATGCGGTTTTAGTGGAAGCGATTTTGTTAGGTTCTCGCTTGGATGACGTTAATATCACGGGTACTGATTTCAGCGATGCAGTTTTAGATCGCTTACAAGTTCAAAATCTCTGTACTAGAGCTAGTGGCGTTAACTCGAAAACGGGGGTAGAGACTCGTGAATCCTTAGGATGTCGATAAATTGTCTGTCGTAGGGGCGCACCGATGTGCGCCCTTTGCCGACGTGCGCCCAGAAAACCAGCTCAAAAACAAAGTTCAGTTGACCATTCTTGATGACCGCGCCCAGGATAACATTTGAACTGAGATCCTGCCCAAATCATCTGCCACTGTTCGTTAATTTGGGCAGAGGAATTTTTCTGGAAGTCAACGCGATATCGGATATCTTGCACAGAATCATCCTTTAATCCAGTTTGAGTCAGGATAACAATTGCCTGAGTCGGTTGAGGATAGGAGACATCCACGGTGGGTGAATTGGTGTCAGCGTCGCTATTATCAAACGCCGAGAGTGCGATCGCGTTTGGGTCACTACCGGTTAAACTCGTCTTACCTGCAAGTTGGGATAGATCCATTGAACGATAATCTTCCCGGTTAGCCGCCGGAGTCTGAGCGGATGAAAAATTTTGCCGGGGAGTCGAGTTACCTAGAGAATCGGGGGATGGCTCAGTCGATGAGGAAATCGTTTCTTCAGGTGAAGGATTAGCGGCTGTGGTTGTCGTTTCTAGGCGATTACTGATGCTGGTACAAGCCGTCAGCAGGATTGCCATACCAGCGATACTCATCAAAGAAATTTTGCACGAGTTGACCATATTTTTGACCTAGATAGTTTTAAAGCCAGTCATCACGTTAAAATGCGATCTGGCAAATGCTATTGTTATCTCACGCCTAGTTCATTGGGAATACCACCTCATGATCCACGAAGTTTTCATGCCCGCCCTTAGCTCCACCATGACCGAAGGTAAAATTGTCTCTTGGGTGAAATCCCCAGGGGACAAAGTAGAAAAAGGCGAAACCGTGGTAGTGGTTGAGTCTGACAAGGCGGATATGGATGTGGAGTCGTTCTATGAGGGCTACCTAGCCGTCATTACTGTACCCGCAGGCGAAAGCGTGCCTGTGGGGGAGGCAATTGCTCTGCTAGCCGAAACTCCTGACGAAATTGAGGCGGCTAAACAACAAGCCTCTCAATCCAGTTCCGCCTCAGCGCCAGCCAGTACTCCCCCTGCACCAACGCCAACACCTGAACCCGCGACTGTCTCAGCCGCTCCCCAAGCCCAAGATACCCCCAGTCGTCGCAATGGACGCACTGTCGCCTCTCCTCGGGCTAAGAAATTAGCCAGGGAGTTGAAGGTTGAACTTGATACATTGACGGGTAGTGGTCCACATGGACGCATTGTGGCAGAAGATGTGGAAGCCGCCGCCGGGAAAACTCCCCAACCTGAACCCGCCGCCGCACCACAACAGCCAACGTCTCAGCCTGCGGCTCAACCGATGGCTACACCGACAACACCGATTTCTGTCCCCCTCGGTGAAGTGGTTCCGTTCAACACGCTGCAAAATGCCGTGGTTCGGAATATGGTGGCGAGTCTTCAGGTGCCAGCATTCCGGGTGGGGTATACCATCACAACGGATGAATTGGATAAACTGTATAAACAAATTAAGTCTAAGGGCGTAACTATGACTGCCCTATTAGCCAAAGCCGTCGCTGTGACATTGAAACAACATCCCACAATCAATGCCAGTTATACGGAAAAGGGGATTCAGTATCATGGGGGGGTCAATGTGGCTGTCGCTGTGGCAATGGCAGATGGGGGACTCATTACACCTGTGTTACAAAAAGCCGATGAGGTGGATATTTATTCCTTGTCTCGCACTTGGAAAGGTTTGGTTGAACGCTCTCGACGTAAGCAGTTGCAACCGGAGGAATATACTTCCGGTACGTTTACTATCTCGAACTTGGGGATGTATGGCGTTGACCGTTTTGATGCAATTTTACCGCCGGGACAAGGAGCAATCCTAGCGATTGGCGCATCACGTCCACAAGTGGTGGCGACAACGGATGGCATGATGGGGGTGCGGAATCAGATGCAGGTGAATATGACCTGTGATCACCGGATTGTTTACGGTGCAGATGCGGCAGCATTCCTGCAAGATTTGGCGAAGTTGATGGAAACGAATCCGCAATCGTTGACGCTGTAATCGGATTTGACACTCCCCCTTTTAGAAAAAGGGGGATTCTGCGGAACTCACATTCCACATATCCTGAGAAAACAGTTCTAATT
>NZ_JBKHUP010000214.1:0-4761 GCF_046565525.1 Coleofasciculus sp.
GGATTCTCTAGATTATCTTCTGGGTTAATGGAGGTTGTATCCTCAGGATTCTCTAGATTATCTTCTGGGGTAATGGAAGTTGTATTCTCAGGATTTTCTAGATTATCTTCTGGGGTAATGGAAGTTGTATCCTCAGGATTCTCTAGATTATCTTCTGGAGGAATGGTATTAGTCTCGTCTGAGTTATCTTGATTACCTTCTGGGTTAATGGGAGTTCTGGTGTAAGTGATAATTGGGGTTTCTTCTCCAGAAATAGGTTGCTCCAGATCAATCAGTAGATCTGCGTCCCTATCAACAATGGGATTAAGTAGTATGTCTATAATTAGGTTATTTGGCAGAGGAATTAGGGGAATTGTCCCTGGATTTGTACCGGGGGTTGTCCCTGGATTTGTCCCTGGATTTGTCCCTGGAGCAGTGATAACTGTATTGGGGCTGCTAGTAAATTGACCTTGAGAGCCAGGAGGTTGAGCATTTTGATTGATAGCTCCATGGATAATGTTACCCCCAGCAACTAAGGTAATACTACCAGAATTACCCGGTCCAAACTCACCTGTATCTATACTACCCGCGAGAATATTACCCCCAGAGGTTAAGTCAATAGAACCTGAATTCCCTTGGCTTTGATCGCTGGTTGAAACATCGCCAATTGTAATATTACCAGACGTCGCCAATAACTCAACAGAACCTGAATCTCCATCACTCTGATCGCTTGTATTAATATTACCGTTGATAGTAATATTGCCAGGAGTCTGCAGTCTGACTAAACCCGCATTACCCAATCCCTGATCGCTAGTGGATATACTGCCCGTCGTAATATCACCAGAAGCCTGCATTATTACAGGACCAGCACCGCCTGAGTTTTGTTGATCCGTATTTGATGTATCGACATTGTTGACATTAATATTTCCGGGCGATGAAGTGACTCCTGTCGAGGTAAAAGCTGTCTGTCCTGAAATATTAGGAGAATGGGTTAATGAGTTCAATCCCGCCCGCAATATTAAAGCCGGAGAACTGGTCAAAATTGCAATATCTGGATCAGAACCGACTAAAGACGTATCGGGTCCGGTAATTTTGATATTGTCACCAGTAATACTGCCCGTAGACTCTATTTTAAGGGCTACACCCGTATAATTACCGAATGTGACATCACCATTGGAACTAATAATCGGGTCAAAATAACTCACAAAGTTACCTGGATTACCGACTAAATTCAGAATCGAGAAACTTCCGCCACTGGTAAAATGAGCATCGCCAGAAATATCTCCATCGCTGACTAAGCTGAGATTACCGCCACTTTGAAAAGGGGTTTGGGGATGATTTAATGCCAAAATATCAATGGTATTATTCCCTTGAATATAAAGATTTCCCCCAGCTTGGGCAAGGAAGGGATTCGTCGCACTATCTCGCACGCGCACCGTATCTTGTGCCAATAAATTTAAGTCACCTGTGGTTTGTAACTGACTCTCAACCAAGGTTAAGTTATGCTGTGCAGACAAGGTGGCTGTCTGAGAAATCACGTTTTTAGCAACGATATCCCCAGGTTCAATCGGAATACCCGACGCTGAGAGTGCTACCGTTCCATTGCTATTCACTTCAAGTTCTGGAACCTCAACGGAACCCGTCAACAATTGCGGTAAAGATAGAGGAGTAATCAGTGTCTCTTCCGCCGGAACTTCGAGACTCAGCAAATGTCCAGGTTGACTGATGCGGACAGTACTTTCACCAGGAACTGTGGTAATGGTAATCTGTCCATTCGGGGCTTCAAGGTTCCCTGTACTCACCACTGTACCACCAATTAAGCTTAAGTCTTTGCCAACATTCAAATTACCCCCATTAACAATCGCCCCAGGGTTAGAAGTATTGAACGTGAAAGCGTTTGGCTGACCGACAAGAGAGGTATAATCATTAGACGCGATCGCACTAAACCAATTCTCCCCAAACCCAATCCCCGTCGCCGTCGTCGCGGTAAAGGATGCAGGTACATCTAACCGCGCATTTTGACCAAACACAATCCCAGCCGGATTAATCAAGAACAGATTAGAATTGCCCCCTGTTACCTGAATCAAGCCGTTAATCAGTGAAGCATTTCCCCCCGTCACACGGGATAAAATATTCTGGATAGTGGGATTCGTTATAAAATTAGCTGTCTGGTTTGCGTCTAAACCAAACTCACTAAAACTGTGAAAAACATTAGCACTATCTCCAGAGGTTTGACCGCCAGTAATATTAAATTGATCACCACTAGAGTTCACTTGAGTATTCGTTCCATCATTCGCTGGCACAACGGATTGCGCTTTAACTACAGTGGGGAAAAAAGCCACAACTAACATCCACAGTAAAAGGTTATTTCTACTACTGTTTTCTGTTAGCCATTTCAATAGTTTAATAACTTGCCATCCATGCTTTGTCAACCACACAGCCATTTTCCTCTGATTCATGGGTTGCAGCCTGATAACTTAAGGCTAGATTGAGTCAATTCAACCTTGACTTAAACTTGAACAACCTTCACCGAATTTTCTTTGCTTTTAGAGAACAAAACGATAAAAAAGGGTAGAGGTTATCGGGGTATCGAATGTAAACCATTGAATTGACTGAATTAATTTCAGTTTTTACAGCTCTTTTTCACACCGTTGCTAATGAATTCACTTGATCCTTCAAGAGTTATGAGTTCTTTCCGGATAGCTTTTCACTGCCATTAAATATTCTGCCAATTTTCATCAGTGAGTTTACCTAAGCTATTAAGCTGAGAATTGTTAGATGTAGAAATCCAACATCAAGTATCCTTATAAATTCCCCGACTATCTAAACAACAATGTTTTTTTGATTATAACATTTTCCTAGCTAAGTCCATGAGCTTTATCAAAATTTAATTTAAATCTGCTCAATATTTTATTCCTGTAAAATGTATAGGATTTTTTTAGGGCAACACAGATTATATGTAGGAGCGCCCCGATCTGTGCCATGAATTTCATTTAGGCAATCTATAATTGCTATTATTTCAATTGAATCAGGTCAAAATTATTCGGTAACAAGCTTATTTGAGTGCTTCAACCTGCCCCTAGATAAGAATCTGTGACCTTTATACTCCATGCTTTGGCTTACCAGGGACTACCAATCATTGTGAAAGCACTCCAGTAGTAAGGATGTTCAAAAGTTTGGTCTCTTAACCGGGCAAGTTCTGGTGGCAAAGACATCATTTCCTCAGTTGTAATCAGTTGTCCATCTTTTGTATAAACTTGCCCTTTGAGCATGGCTAATTGAGCTTGGCGTATGGCTTCTGCTTTAATCGGAGCTTGTTTGAGCTGCTGATAAAATTCAGTCATCAACCCCAAGGTTCCTTCATCACTCACATACCACAAACTACCCACCGCCGACTTGACCCCCGCTTTAACTGCCAACCCAGCAAAGCCTAATTCCGCTTCCTCATTTCCCAACGCCGTGCGACAAGCACTTAGGACTAATAGTTCTACCGTTGGGTTGTTTAAGCCTAACTGAGACAGTTCATTCAGTCGCAGTTTACTATCCCAAAATTGGATATAGGAGTTACTCAATTCTCCTGGCACAAAATTAGCATGGGTTGCCAGATGAATCATGCCAAAGGGTTGACGTTTTTGCTGTTCTTTTAGGTTATTCAGCGTGAAGGATTCATTGAGAAACGATTTCCCCTGCCATATATCCTGAGTGATTTCTGATAACTCCACTGGCACAGCAGGTAATGGCTTTTGGTCTGTAAATTGAGATGCTCCCATTGCCAGAACTTCCAAATTGGTAACAGGCTGGTAACGAGTATCGGTGAGGCTAATACTTGGCATTAAGCCAACACTGTACTTTTCGATGAGAAACTGTTCACCATCATAAAGTGCTGCCAAAGGAACGGAGCGCAAGTTAGTATCGAGGAGGAAAATGAGATTTTCGATACCTTGACCCTGGAATTCATCTTCCAACGGCTTCACCAACCAGTTATAGAGTTGCTGTCCCGACACGACATAACCCTTTTGGCTACGGACATTCGTGACTTGCAAACGAAATTCATTAGCAACTTTCAGGACTTGCTCACGGGTTACTCCTTCTACTTCTTTGCGAATTGGGGTTCCTTGAGCAGTTACCAGCAGTATTTCTAACTGATCTTGAGGACTTGGAGTTGGGAAGGGTAGATTTGTTGCCTCATCAGTAGCAATCGTTTGGGGAGCAAAACCGACATAGATGAGTGCGGGTTTAGCTCCAGTTGATTTTTCAGTATTAGCGAGAATTGCACGGCTTTCTGCTAGGGTTCTCAGGGAAATATCTCCCGGTAGCTCTAAATATTGCTCGAATTGCCGCGTGAATTTTTCTTCAAACTCAGCCACAGAATTCGTTTGAGTTGAATCTATCGGCGGGTTTGTTTCAGATTGCTCTTGGGTTGTAGTAGCTTCGTTGCTGTCAGAGCGGGATTGGTTAACTTGGTTGTTATCACTCGGTTCATTACTACTTGGGTTTGTACTATTTAGATTAGGTTCAGGAATTGGTTCCGGTTCAGGATTGGGTTCGGCTTCAGTAATCGGTTCCGCAATGGGTTCGGCTTCAGTAATCGGTTCCGCTTCCGTTTCCAGTTCCGCAATGGGTTCGGCTTCAGTAATCGGTTCCGCTTCCGTTTCCAGTTCCGCAATGGGTTCGGCTTCAGGAATTGGTTCCGCTTCCGTTTCCAGTTCCGCAATGGGTTCGGCTTCAGGAATTGGTTCCGCTTCCGCTTCCGGTTCCGCAATGGGTTCGGCTTCAGGAATT
>NZ_JBKHUP010000215.1:0-4465 GCF_046565525.1 Coleofasciculus sp.
ATTTGCCCTGTCCGGATGTATCGGATAAATATTTGCCCTGTCCGGATGTATCGGATAAATATTTGCCCTGTCCGGATATATCGGATGCACATCAAACCTTGTCCAAGAATGTCTCACCTCACCTGGATGAATCAACTGCACAACCCAAGGGGACGAAATCCGGTTCTTTAGGGGCAATCATTCAAAATTTCAAATCAGTCTCAACCCGAAAAATAAATCGCATGAATGGTACTTCTGGGGCAATTATCTGGCAAAGCAATTACTACGAACACATTATCCGTGACCAAAGATCATTGAATCACATCCGAAACTATATAACCGAAAATCCACAACGATGGACAGAAGATATAGAAAACAGAGGTATATATTATGGAAATAATATCTTTTAGTATTAATTAATTTTTCCCTTTGACCTGCGCGAGTAGACCCAACACGATCGCATCCACACCCAACCCAAAAAACTGCCGATGAAATAAGAGGGGAAATCTGACCAGGTAAAGGTATTCCCCAATACAACGCGACCCAGAAACGTTGCTCGTATTGCCTGCAAAAATGGAGGTTGCCACAGTTGCAGAAACTCCAGAATACAAGTGACAATACATACTCCTACCGCCGTCCATCGGGGTGAAGCTTGGGGGAAGAAAAGCCCAACCAGGAGAATCCAAAAAATCTCATAGGCAAAGCTACCCAGTCGGTCATTTAGCCATTCCGGTGCAGGTGCGTAAAACCGTACCGCATACCCCAAGGGAGCAATTAGGATAATGCTGATCAGCAGGAGAATGCGATATTTCAAAATGTGATGATATTCAGTTGGTCAAGTCAGCTACAGCCATCGCGTTGACTCAGGATTAGCACTCAATTCTAGTTCTGGGAACCCATAAACGACAATGCCTGTATCGGGATCATTGTCAATATTCACATAACCGGATTTGACTAAATCGTTCAACGTAGCTTCTACCTCCGCAAAACCTCTTCCCGTTTCCGCAACCCCCTGAGTCACGGACAATTTACCGCCTCTAAGTTCAGCCGCTTTGACTAATTGTGCAATTAACGAGTCATAGGTTAAAGTATTAGAGCCATGATAGGGCTGAACTAATGTAGGTGACCCAGAAACCGCCGCTTCCCCAGAGATGCGATCGCGCTTCCCGTTCTTGAGATAATGTTCCTCTACCATTCCGGGAATCAAAAACAGGTCAACGAATTGACCGACCCCAAATAATCCCCCAGTAAAAAACCACAATAACCCTGTGCCAATCTTACCATTGTAGAAACGGTGCAATCCGGCAAATCCAAACAGAAAGCCGAACCACAACAAATAACTCCCTTCACGTCGATTTATATCCATTGCCAATCCTCCTCTGGGTTGGGTGTCATTACCAAAGCGCTCTCTCTAGGTCACAGGCTGCATCGGCTTAAACTCCAGCGTGATTAACTTAAAAGCTGCCGTAATTTGTCCTGTGGTTCTTTCCACGCTTTCTTTTATTATTGCCAAACTTTGAGCGAAACGTTTTGAGTGTTGAGGAAAATAGGGGCGGGTTTCACTATTATCGTTGTCACCCAAGGTTGTAGCACAAGTCAAAGGAGAGGGCGAATTCAAAGCCTTCTCTCTCTAACCCCCCTTTATACCCCCCTTTCAAAGGGGGGTAAGGGGGGATGGAGAGAGGTTTATCCAGATTCCGACCAAAAGTAAGCCGCACTTTTGCCCCCCTCCCCTGCACCTCTCCATTCCTAAATTACTATTCCCACTCAATAGTTCCCGGTGGCTTAGAGGTAATATCGTAAACTACCCGATTCACGCCCTTGACTTCATTCACAATCCGATTAGAAATGAGTTCGAGTAAATCATAAGGAACTCGCGACCAATCCGCCGTCATCCCGTCCTCACTACTGACCAAACGCAGTACGATGGGATAGGCATAGGTGCGCTGATCCCCCATCACCCCAACGCTGCGAATGGGGAGTAAAACAGCAAACGCTTGCCAAAGCTCATGATAAAGTCCGTGTCGGTTAATTTCCTGGCGGACAATCAAATCCGCATCGCGCAGGATATTCAGCCGTTCTGCGGTGACTTCACCAATAATCCGAATCGCTAATCCGGGTCCTGGGAAGGGATGACGCCGGACAATTTCTTCGGGTAAACCAATTGAACGACCAACTTTGCGGACTTCATCTTTGAAGAGTTTCCGCAAGGGTTCAACCAGCTTAAAGCGCAAGTCTTTGGGTAAACCACCGACATTATGATGACTCTTAATTTTCACCGCCACCCGTTCCCCAGTTTTCGGGTCAACGTTGGTATCCGCTGATTCAATCACATCGGGGTAAAGGGTTCCCTGAGCTAAATAGTCAAACGGACCGAGGATTTTGGATTGTTCTTCAAAGACGCGAATAAACTCATGACCAATCCGGCGACGCTTTTCTTCAGGGTCAGTAATCCCTTCGAGTCGAGCCAGGAAGCGATCGCGGGCGTTAACATATTCTACAGGAATGTGGAATTCGCCATGAAACAGCTTCAGCAACCGTTCTGGCTCCAGTTTTCGCATGAAGCCTTGATCGATAAACATACAGGTCAATTGGTCGCCAATCGCCTTGTGCAATAAGAAGGCTAGGGTTGAGGAATCCACACCACCGGAAAGAGCGAGCAGTACCCGTTTTTCCCCCACCTTGGCGCGAATTTCGCGAATGGCTTCCTCGACAAAGGCTTCCGTTGTCCAAGTCGGTTCGCAGTCGCAAATGTGGTAAACGAAATTGCGAATTAACGCGATACCGCCAACCGAATGCACCACTTCTGGGTGAAACTGAACTCCATAGAGCTTCTTTTCATGATGTGCGATCGCGGCGCAAGAGGTATTATCGGTATGGGCAAGAACTTCAAAGCCGTCTGGCAATTCCTCACAGGAATCCCCATGGCTCATCCACATAGTTGAGCTTTCTTCTACGTTCGTCAATAAGTCGGTGGGATCATCAATACGCAGCGAAGCTTTGCCATACTCTCCCCGTTGAGAGCGTATCACTTTCCCACCCAGTTGCTGTACCATTAGCTGCATCCCATAGCAAACTCCCAGTACGGGAATCCCCAGACGCCAAATTTCAGGGTCACACTGGGGCGCCGCGTCATCGTAAACTGAATTCGGACCTCCAGATAGGATAATTCCTTTGGGACTCAGTTGTCGGAGTTGTTCGGCGCTGGTGCGATAGGAGATAACTTCCGAATATACCTGGGTTTCACGGATACGACGAGCGATGAGTTCCGAATATTGAGAGCCAAAGTCCAGAATCACAATCATCTGGCGATGTAATTGGTTTTGTAGAGTGGTTGTAGGTAATGTCTCTACTGGCTGAGATGCGTTTCCTGTTGGTATAGTCACTGCTTTGTCCCGTGAGCGCAATTTGAGTAAGATAAGGGTATATATCGCCGAGCAAGTCTGCTACTGATCAGCGAGAATCTATTGGTTTCAACTGATGGAGCCAAGCTTTATAGATATTCTTACAGTATAAGCGATGGTGAAAGCCCTCGTGATTTATCCGAGGGATGAAACCGAGCGATGCGTCTAGTCTAGCAACTTTAGTTGCGAGTGTTAGCCTTT
The DNA here is from genome assembly GCF_046565525.1 of Coleofasciculus sp. Classification (NCBI taxonomy): domain Bacteria; kingdom Bacillati; phylum Cyanobacteriota; class Cyanophyceae; order Coleofasciculales; family Coleofasciculaceae; genus Coleofasciculus; species Coleofasciculus sp. The sequence goes on from NZ_JBKHUP010000215.1 coordinate 3,585, forward strand.
GTGTGATATAATTCTACCATAATCTCAGCATGGTAAAATGATTGTCTACGAAGGTAAGTTAAAAGGTAAAGAGTATCAGTATAGAAGGCTTGATGAAGCCATCCGTACTGGTCTGTTTATTCGTAATGCTTGCCTTCAGTATTGGGAAAATGGTCATGCCAAAAATCGCAATGACTTGTCTAAATATTGTGCGATTCTTGGTAAAAGTAAAGAGTTTCCTTGGGCGGGAAAATTAAACTCTCAAGCTCGACAAGCAATGTCAGAGCGTGCCTACGCGGCTATTTCAAGATTTTTTGACAACTGCAAAAAGCAAGTCAAAGGAAAGAAAGGATACCCTAAGTACAAAAATAATCGTCCTAATCATGGTTCCGTAGAGTATAAAACATCAGGCTGGAAACTATCAGAGAATCGTGACTCAATCACGTTTACTGATGGGTTTAAAGCCGGAACGTTTAAGCTTTATGGAACTCGTGACTTGAACTACTATCAACTGACTCAGATTAAAAGAGTTAGGGTAGTGCGTCGCGCTGATGGATACTATGCTCAATTCTGTATTGACCACGACAGGACTGAAGATAGGACTCCGACAGGTCACAACGTAGGGTTAGACGTTGGCTTAAACCATTTCTATACTGACTCAGATGGTCAAACAGTTGATAATCCGAGATTTCTGAGGAAATCAGACCAAGCACTGAAACGACTTCAAAAGAAAGTGTCTAAGAAGTTTAGAAAAGGTCAACCACAATCTAACAACTACAAAAAGGCTAAACAAAAGTTAGCCAAGAAACACTTGAAAGTCAGTAAGCAGCGTAAAGACTTTGCAGTAAAGACTGCATTGTGCGTAGTCCGGTCTAACGACTTGGTAGCTTATGAAGACTTGC
>NZ_JBKHUP010000216.1:0-4148 GCF_046565525.1 Coleofasciculus sp.
AACCGAGAGCTTCCCTGCCCTGTCGAGCTAAAGGAGTATTACTAAGCCACTCTGCCCCACGATTAGCTTGCTGCCCCACCCAACCGAGAGCTTCCCTGCCCTGTCGAGCTAAAGGAGTATTACTAAGCCACTCTGCCCCACGATTAGCTTGCTGCCCCGCCCAACTGAGGGCTTCCCCACCCCAGCGCCCCACACCTGTTTTAGCGAGACGCTTACCCCCCTTACCCAGGACGTTACCAACAACGGGGATTAACCCCATCCCCGCCCAAGCTGCATTGGTTGCCGCTTCCTGCGCCTTGGCATCATCTCCTTGGGAAGCATAGTATCCCGATTCACCCAGATACCAAGCAGTATTAGCGGCATCGGCAGCCGTACTGACAGCTTCTCCTACCGCCCATCCTGCTGATGCACCTGCGATCGCTCCTGGTATTGCTCCTATACCACCTGCTGCAAAACCTGCTACACCTCCAGCAATACCTCCAACCACTGCACCAACAAATGGCGCAGCCAAACCCACAAAGTCTAATACACCATGTCCCCATTCACTAATAATGGGGTAATGTTCTCCTAGCCATCCTTTAACACCTTCCCACTTATCCCCCAACCAATTCATACTCGGTTGCAGGATATTTTCGTTAGCCCATGCTAAACCTTGTGATGCTTTCTCACTCACCCAACTACCAACTTCACCCGCCTTATCCTTAGTCCATTCCCAACCCGCTTTAATCCCATCACCCGCCCATTGGAGAGCATTGCTGCCTAACTCTCCTAGCTGTTTAACACCATTCCAAGCTTGAGAACCTTTATCCTTAACCCAATTGCCAACAGCAGAACCTTTTTCTTGAAGCCAACTTAAGCCTTGAGAGCCTTTATCCTTAACCCAATTGCCAACAGCAGAACCTTTTTCTTGAAGCCAACTTAAGCCTTGAGAACCTTTGTCCTTAACCCAACTGCCAACAGCAGAACCTTTTTCTTGAAGCCAACTTAAGCCTTGAGAACCTTTGTCTTGAACCCAACTAACTGCACCCGAAGCCTTATCGGATAACCAACTTAAACCTGTGGAGCTTTTCTCTTGAACCCAACTAGCCGCACCCGAAGCTTTCTCTGATAACCAACTCAATGCACCTGAACTCTTTTCCTGTACCCAACTCTTAGCAGTAGAAACCTTATCGCCCAACCAAGAAACAACGCTACCCGCTTTTTCTTGTACCCCAGAAACTAGCGAACCAACTGCGCCACCCAGCCATTGTAAAATCGAGCTTCCTTTGGACTGTATGCTGGAAACTGCACCTTGTCCTTTTTCTCGTAACCCACTTACAAAAGAACCCGCTTTTTCGCTGACAGCATTAACCGCACTTGTTCCTTTTTCTGTGAGCCAATTTTTAGATGCTTCACCTTTTTCTGTCACCCAATTAAAAGCTGTGCTTCCCTTTTCGGTAAGCCAAGAAGTTGCGCTGCTACCTTTTTCTGTAATAAAGGTTCCCGCACTACTGGTTTTTTCGCCTAGCCAAGACGTTGCACTACTGGCTTTTTCGCCTAGCCAAGAGCTTGCACTATTAACCTTTTCTCCCAGCCAACTAAATGCTCCTCCTGTTTTCTCATCAATCCAGGCTCCCGCACTACTCGCTTTTTGAGATAACCAATTCGTTGCTGCTGCTGCTTTTTCGGTTGCCCAACTAGTAGCCGTATTAACTTTTTCTCCAACCCAGCTTTGTGCTTCCCCTACCTTACCCTGAAAACTTGTCCATCCTGCTGATGCTTTACCCGTTAAGGTTGTCCATTTCTCATTGAGATAATTTCCAGCACTAGTAACAGACTCATTGACAGAAGTCTTAACTTGTTCGCCTTGTTGTTGCAGTTGTGTCCCAACAGCCTGCGCTTTTTGGCTAATTCCTTGCCATCCTTGCTCAGCTTTCTGAGTAACAGGAGCCACCTTACCTTGAATACCACCCCAAACTGATTCAGCTTCGGCTTTGAGGGCTTGCCATTCTGCTTGTAAAGCTTGACTATTACCTTGTTCTTGCCCTTGTTTTTGTCCTTCTTGTTGTTTTGCCCCTTCTGAAGCCCCATTAAGTTTAGCGATAAAGCCTTGAGCTTTCGCCATATAAGTCTGGGAAAACTGCTGGGCTTCTGTTTCTAGGGCAGTCATTTCTGAAACAGCACTACTTTTTAACCCTGTCCAACTACTTTCAATTTCTCCTTTACCTTCAACCGCTTTATTTTCGAGATTGGCAACTTTATCGGCAACTTCAGTTTCTACTTCTTGCTCTTTAGCCGTGGTTTCCTGTTTTAAGCCTGTTTCTTCACCTTGTAACTCAGTAGCTTGGGTTTGGGCATCGGTTTTTAGTTCTGTTCCTTTGGCTTGACTTTCTGTTTCTACCTCAGTTCCTTTCGCTTCGACTTCCGACTGAAGTTCAGCACCTTTAGCTTGTTTACCCGCTTCTAATTCACTGCCTTTAGCTTGTTTACCCGCTTCTAATTCACTGCCTTTAGCTTGTTTACCCGCTTCTAATTCACTGCCTTTGGCTTGCTTACCCGCTTCTAATTCACTACCTTTGGCTTGTTTACCCGCTTCTAATTCACTACCTTTAGCTTGTTTACCCGCTTCTAATTCACTACCTTTAGCTTGTTTACCCGCTTCTAATTCACTACCTTTAGCTTGTTTGCCTGCTTCTAATTCACTACCTTTAGCTTGTTTACCACTATCTAATTGATTACCTTGCTCTTGTTTTGTCCCATCTACTTGAGATTGCTTACCCTCATAATCTCCTTGTAACTCACTCTTCTTCCCAGAAGCATCCCCTTTAAGGGAATCTAAAAGACCTTTTGCCCAATCTAAGGGATTAGAGAGTAAATCTCCTTGAACAACTTGACCCGATTTTACTTTGTCTTCATCAACTTGCTCAACCGCTACATTACTTTCACCACCTTTGGCTGCAACAGCTTGTTCTGCCGATTTAACCGCTTCCTCTACTTTCTGTTCTGTATCCTGTTTCTCAACTTCAGGAGTTTCAGTTTCTTGAGGTTCGGTTTCTTTAGCTGTAGGTTCAGCCGTTTCTTTAACCTCTTCTTGAGTTTCTTTAACCTCTTCTTGAGGTTGAGGTTCAGTTTCAGGAGGTGCTTTGTCCTCTGTTTGTGCTTGGGGTTGTTGCGGTTGTGCTTGTTCTGGCGCTTCAGCAACGGGTTCAGCAGTTGCTTCTTGAGTAGGTTCAACAGGAGCCACATCTGCTGGTTTTTCTGATACCGGGGGAGTTTCAGCAGCAACATCTTTAACTTCAGGAGTTTCTGTAACCGGAGGAGTTTCTGTAGCAGGTTTCTCAATTTGCTCAACTTGCGGCTGCGGTAAGGGTTCAGATTTGGGTACATTTATCCCTGGTTGGGGAATCGCCGCAATTTTTTGTTGGGCTTGCTGTAATACTTGTTCTAATGCCGCTTGAGGTTCCTGGCTCGAATCGACATTTTGGGCAACATTTTGATCAGTATTATGCATCTGATCAGAGTGCTGTTGCCACATATTCGTTAAAGATGTTCCCTGATTGGCTTGACTTAAATCAGGAGTTTGGATACCTCCAGCACCCGCACCCGTATTGGCTGTTTCCGTATTAGCCGGAGTTTCAGACGCTTTTTCCTGGGGTTGAGTTTTCCCTTCAGTATCAGTCGCTGCGGATTCTGCTTCCGGTTGAGGCGCAGTACCTGCTGTCTCTGGTTTAGGTTCTTTTGTGGGTGCTGGCGCAACTTCGGGTTTATTCGTACCCCCTTGTGCTTCCGGTTGGGTTTTTGTGGAGGGTGCTGGGGTAGCGGGGGATTCAGTTGAATTATCTTGTGCTTTGGATTTAGCTTCAGGTTTTGGCGCTGGCGCAACTTCAGGTTGAGTTTCAGTACCTTGTGCTTCGGATTTCGCGTCTGTCGTGGGTGCGGGTTGAGGAGGTGGCTCGATTTTCGCTTGGGGTTGATTGACAGATTGAGGTTGAGCCGGAGCAGGTTTTTGTACTTCTTGAGTCTCTGTCTCTGTGACTAACGGCTTATCCACCTTGGCTTCTGTAACATCTGGTGAAGTTTCCGTTAGCTGAGATTCTGCACCTGTGGCTGTTTGAGCATTAGGCGGTGGAAGTTCTTTAGCCGGAAGTGGCGGGGAATTCTTATCTACA
>NZ_JBKHUP010000217.1:0-4107 GCF_046565525.1 Coleofasciculus sp.
TCATGCCCTATTCATGACTTCGGAGCAGGTTCCCTCTGCCAATCCGCGTCTTCACGAAGTAAGGCGCGGTTCATGAATTATGCTCAGGTGGTCAAATCGTCGTAAGAGTGCTACATTTATTTATTGTAGTTGTAAATAAATGTAAAGTTTCAGATTAATCCAACTCTAACTGTTTACCATACCTCGGTTTGAGCGTTTTTTATTCAACCAAGTGGATAAGGGAAATAGGAGTTCAGACACCATGAGCCGACTGATAGCGAACGAACACCTAATGCGAGACGACTTACAAGAGTCTCTAGAGCGTCATCATATCAATCCTGCTACATTAAGTACGTTTCAGAGAATTTTACTAACCACCGATGGTACATTAACCGATATTCTGGAAGCCTATCTATTTGAACAGATAAAGGTTTTCAAACTCTCACAAAATCTCATTCCCATTCCCGAATCGCTTCCAGCTATGGAATTAGCTGAAGGGACAGAAGTAATTGATAGACGCATCTTACTCCAAGGGCGCATTAGTCGCAAAAACTATATTTACGCGGAATCAATCCTGGTTCCCGAACGGCTTGATGATAATTTTAGACATGAATTATTTAAAACCAAAACCCCAATTGGTAAGATTTGGTTAGAGCAAAGGGTGGAAACTTTCAAAGAAATTTTGGATTCAGCGAAAGAACCGGCTCAGAGTTTAGCGGAGTATTTTACTATTGAGCCGAGGGACAATCTGCTCTCCCGTACCTATCGCGTATTTACCAATGGTAAACCTGTAATGATGATTACAGAAAAGTTTCCTGAACGTTATTTCCTTAATAGTGTCTGATTTCTTTGGCATGGATGCGTTAGCGTGATGGTTCGGCATAGCTGAAATGGTGAAATAGATTTTATGGTTAAACTGAAGTTCCCCCAACCAAAAAATTGAAACTGTCTCACCGTGCGGCTTGCCGCGATTTTTGACCAGCCCTACTTATGTACAATCGCCGAAACCTTTTCGACTAAACAGGGATTGTAATTAGGTCGAAATTGTGTTAATAAATTTTCGTTTTTTTCGGGATATATCTAATGAATAGAATATTGTATTATCATCAACAATCCAACTTTTCTCGGAAAATCCGAATCCTGCTAGCTGAGAAAAATTTAGAGTGCGAACTAAGAGAAATCAATCTGCTTGATAAACCCCCGGAATTTATCAATCTTTCTCCTATTGGTAAAGTCCCTGTGTTTGTCGATGAAGATGGGACGGTGATTTGGGATTCTACATTAATTGCGGAGTATCTAGACGAAACCTATCCACAACCGAGGTTTTACCCCAGTGAGCCTCGGGCAAGGCTTGAGTGTCGTAAATGGGAAGAACTCGCAGATTATTTAGGTGATACTATTATCAATTTATGGCTACTAAATTTGAAGAATAATTTCACCGATACTCGTTATCGGACAAGATTAGAAACGTCAATTAATCGCCTTTTACCAGTTTTTGATCAACAATTAGCTAAGTCTAACTACTTGTTGGGGGATGAAACCTGGACAGCCGCCGATGTAGCTGCTTTATGTTCCCTGGGCTACTACAGCTTGCGCCTGGATGAAGATTGGCAAGTAAAGTATATTCACTTAAAAGATTGGTTTAATAAGTTACACGAACGCTCCTCGGTTCAGTCCACGGTTCCTCAAAAAAGTTAATGTCCTCTGACCCTGGGTGTAGTACATCTGGAGCAGGGGGGATTAAGGGGGGTTATTTTCAAGGTAACGAGATTCAACATTTCACACGGAAAGCTTTTCCCCTTAAGTTGACACAGATGCACATCGGTACGCCCCTACATTAATAAAAAAATGAAGGATGAAAATTATCCTTCATCTTTCATGAGAATTTCTCAATCGGTTATAGTGACTGTTGATAAGGACTGGTCAACTTATCCAGCTGCTGTACCAACAAACTCAGGAATAAGCCCACATCGGTAACCACACCCACGGATTCTAATGAACCGCGATCGCTCAACTTAGTCACAACGGCTGGATTGATATCCACACAAACCATTTTCACCCCGGCTGGGGTCATATTTCCGACACCAATGGAGTGCAGCATCGTAGACAGCATCAAAATCATGTCCGCCCCTTCCAGCAGCTTGGCATAGTCGGCTTGGGCTTTAATCAAATCCATCTGGGTATCGGGTAGGGGTCCATCATCGCGAATGGAACCGGCGAGAGAAAAGGGAACATTATGTGTCACGCATTCATACATAATGCCTTTTGTCAATACTCCCTTTTCCACAGCCCCAGCAATACTGCCATAACGACGGATGGTATTAATTACCTTGAGATGGTGTCGGTGTCCACCCCGCACCGGGACACCCCGTTTCATATCCACGCCCAGAGAGGTTCCCATCAGGGATTGCTCAATATCATGAACTGCGATCGCATTACCACCCAACAGCGCCTGCACATACCCTTTACGAATTAGACGGGCTAAATGTTGAGAACCGCCCGTGTGAATCACCACCGGACCGGCGGTGACAACAACCTTGCCCCCTTGATCGCGAATTTGGCGTAATTCCCAGGCAATTTGCTCGACAATTAATTCCACCCGGCGTTCCGATGAGACGCCAGCACCCATGAAGCTAAATTCTTCACTCCCACGCGATTCGCGGGTTTTCGGCTTGTGAACTGTGCGAATGCCTTCTACACCGACAATCACCTGTTCACCGACTTCTAGATCCCGCAGGATTTTACACCGAGCGATGGGTTGGGAGTCAATCTGGGTAATCGCAATTGCCCCATCCATGCGATGGTTTTGTACCTTCACCCACTCACCCTTAATCCGGACTTCTGTGGGATAAATCGTGGAGACGTAGAAGTCATCCGGCGCTACACCCGCTTGAATCACGGGTTCTAGATTAGCATCACACACCTCTTGGGCGGGAGCGACAGCGCCCAACTCAATCAGTTGGCTCATCACCTCTTCCATCACATCATGGGAGGGTGCAGATACGCGAATCTCAGCGTTGGATGTGCTTTGCCGTTGGACACCCAGCTCGAAGTTGAGAACCTGGAAGCTACCGCCGGTTTCGACAATCAGATCTAAGGCGCGACTGATGAGTCCAGAGTCTAGCAAATGTCCTTCTAGGCGAATGGTGCGGCTTTCTACCAGGACATTGGCGTGGAGTTCAGTACGGACAGGTTCAGTTACTCGTAAGGTCAAGCATTTAGCCGCGCCACCTGCTTTGAGGAATTCCGTCAGGGGTGTTTCCATCACCCTAAACCCCGCCTCAGCCAAACGTTGCTTGAGGCGATCGCTGGCTTTGTTCATGACCACAACTTGGTCAATATTCACCGCATTGCAGGCGAAGTTCACCGCATCGGCTTCTTCTAGGGCGATGCGTTTTTCTGGTGCGACTCGCATCTCAATTAAGCGATTGGAGTACGCATCAAAGGCTGGGGGATAGTAGAGTAAATAGCCGCCCGTCAGGGGACAGAAACAGGTATCTAAGTGATAGAAGCGCTCATCGGTGAGTCGCAGGGAGACGACTTCAATATCAAGCCATTTTGCTAGATAGGGGTGAGAATCTAATTCTGATCGGAAGCCGTAGCCCGCCCACAACCAGCGTCCTTCTCGATCGAGGAGGGCATCACCTGCGCCTTCAAAGGGGAGTTCTTTGGGGAGTTCGTAGACAGTGTAGCCTTGGGCTTCAAACCACTTCTTGAAATGGGGTTCCTCACCCTGGCGTTCTTTGTGCAAGAACCGACTCAGGACAACATTTTTACCCAAAACCAGCCCCGCATTTGCCGTAAACACCATATCGGGCCACCCTTGTTGAGGGTTAACCAAATCCACGATCGCGTGGTCTTTGAGGACATGGTGCAATTTGTGCCACTGTTCGACGGCGCGATCGCGCGAGGACTTATGAATATTCCCTTCCATCCAGGGATTAATCACGTAGTCCACGTCGTAGTGGTCGGGGGAGCACATGAGAAAGCGAATCGAATCAGTCATAATCAATTAAAAATGGGTAGACGCTGACAATAGATTTCCAATTTGACCGAGAACTAGGGATACAAGCCTCGTCCTTTTAGGACGACTTTTTATTTTCTCTTAGTCTTGTATTGTAATAAATA
>NZ_JBKHUP010000218.1:0-4083 GCF_046565525.1 Coleofasciculus sp.
CCTTGGCGAATCTTCAGCGATAGATTTTTCACCCCGCCTCTATCAGAGGAGTAGCTAAAGCTGACATTATCAAAGTAAATATCACTCTGAAAATGTGGCAAATCAATCGCATCCACTGCCTCATGAACTTGAGGAATTTCCGCCAAAATATCGCCGATACGTTGCAGTCCTGTCACTCCATCGATTAAATAAGGCAGTCCCCAAGTAAAGTTGAGGATAGTGGAATGCAAACCCAGCAGTAGAACCTGATACGAGACGAGTGTCCCGACTGAAATCCAATTCCAGTAGGTCATCACGGCGCTAAGACTCAAAATAACCAACTGCACTAAGACAAAAGCTAGACTGGGAATTCGTTGCACTAAGCTAGATAGAAATTTCGCCCGGATGTAAACCCGCTTCAAGTCATTCAACTGGGCAGAAAAATCTTTTGACACTCGTTTTTCTAGACCGAATATCTTGACAACGGATTGGGAGAGCAGATTCTCTTCGATTACGCTGGCAATGTGCCCTTCCTTTTGCCGCAGATGATAGCCTTCTTTGGTGGCGCGACGCGCAATATTTACTGGTGCAATTGCACAGACAGTCAAACCGATGCAACTTAGAACAGCCAACTGCCAGTTAAGGGAAAACAGGAAAATTCCCGAAAAAAGGATGTTACTCAGGCAAAAAATAACAACTGGCAGACCAAGGATAAGACTATTTTCTACCTTCTCTGCATCCGCCTGGAAACAGTTAATTATATCTCCGGCTGAACGTCGCCCAAAAAACTCCATTGAAAGGCTTTGGATGCGTTCAAATAGAGAACAGCGGATGTTGTTGAGTAACAGAATGCCCAATTTAGCTGATAAAAAGTCGCCAAGCAAGCCAACAACGATAAATACAATCGCTCCGCCTCCTAGGAGCAAGAGAATCAAAACCAGAAGACTATAATTTTGGGGAACAATGGCTGCATCGATAATAAACTTGAAGCTTATCCTCATTGCTGATTCAAATAAAGCCTCAAAAATCTGACTGCTACAAAGGAAAATAACTAGCCATCTATAAGCAGCGATATATTTATTAATTTGTTTGAGAAACCCAAAACTATTCATCTAGATTATCGAGAAAATGGAAATTACTATGAGAATTACCTGATTAAGAAGAATTAGCTAGGTAACTCAAACAGCTTCACCAGGCTCTAAATCAAAAGAGATTTGAGAGGATTAAGTAGCGCATCACATGAAGTATTTACTCATGCCTCCCTGAAAAATTATGCATTACTTGTGCAAACGGAATGCCAACAAGGTGCAAGATAGTGCCAACAGAGATAGCGTTCGGAAAAGTTGTCATAGGTGTGTATCCTGATATCAAGGAATCATGTCAACTAAGTCTCCAGTTATTTCCTAGAATTGCTATAATCAAGCTTTTCAGCCAATCTAACCTAGGCTTACTAGCTATGGCTTCAGTAAATTTCCTGATCTGACACTGATGTACGCGCCCCATCTGCAAATCACGAGCGAAAAAATATCCGTACTCTCACTCAGATGTACAGTCGCGCACCCTCTGGACAATGTGGTAGTAACTCGGTAGAAGTCCCTTATGTAGCGTTAAACCCTGATTACAACGGTGTCATTGAGAAGCTATGTGACTCTGTTAATTGCTTCAAAATGTTTTGAAATTGCATCTTATCTCTATGATGCTTCATCTCCCCCGCCCCTGTCAGTCGGAAAAGTCGGATGTTGCATAAACTATCGAACTCAGGTTACACGAATACGGCAAAAAATAGTTGGCACGGCGAAATCAAAACTTCTGTTCCAGTAGCCTGATATCTCTAAATTACCAACTTTTCCTTCTGCTAATCGTTGCTCAATAAACGTGAAGACAATCAACTTCATATCAATTGGGATCAACATTTAATTTGCTCTTAAATTAAAGAGCATTTTTTTAAAAGTCGAATCATGAGTTGGTTATCTACGCTACGAATCTAACATCCACCTTATGGGGGTGTCAATAAAAATACACCTGTAATACGTGTTTTTTTTCGCAACTTATAGTTTTGATCAGAGCATAAATTGAACCGGATGGAAGTGACCATGCGTAAATTTTGCATTCAAAAAAGGTTAGTATCGCTGTCTTGGCTGAGGAGTCTGAGTACTCAGTCAATAACCTTCAAAACGCTCAAAAACCAAAAACTTGAATGGCAAGAGGGGCTAGCGCCTATTGCTGACCCGACATAACAACTGAATTTATTCCCATCTTAGAGGTGAACCTATGCCAATTCGGGAAATTGATGGTCAGGGCGATCACATTGGCTGATTTCCCCTTGGCTAAAAAGAAGACTTCGTTGGTGGCTTAATCCAAATAGCACAACGCCCCTTAAGTTCCTTCGAGTTAGCCTTACACACCGCGATCGCTCCCCGATTCCACTCCCATAATTTCTTGGCTTCCCTCCCCTCAGAGGAAAGCGCCCAGTCCAATGCCTTGGCTTCTTCCAAAGATAACTGCCTTGGACCGGTTGGATCTAATTCTGGTGGCGAAGCCAATTGGAAACCACCCCATCCCCCCACTAGCAAACAACCCAGCACCGCCGCCCCACCAACCACCACAAAGAGCCAATTATCCGACAATGTTGCCCAAAATTGGCGGGATTTCTGCTTTTCGATTTGCTTGAGCGCATCTTCTACCGATTTCACAAACGCCCGCCGCTGCACTGCCATCATCGACTCTTCATAATTCTTCAGCGCTTCAGCTACTGCCAAAAACTCTTCGTGCAACGCCTGGAGTTTGGTCTCGAACAATTCCTTAATCGCTTTGGGAGACTCATCCAATAGTACCTCTAGAGAACCCGTTGCCGCCAACAGCACAAACAGCGGGTCTTCTGGCTCAATGCCCGATTGATAGGCAATTTCCAACACTCGCGCCTTGACTGACTCTGGCTTGCCCTCAAAGATAATATCTGGAACTGTTGCACCTTTATGGATTCCCCCGGCTTGTGAGATATCTGGCTGACCCACCATAATTCAAAATTCTTAGATTCAAACTACTCTTCGAGAAGGGCTTGCCCTAGCTGCTAAAATTCGGAAATCGCGGGGTTATTGAGCAACCCCAACTGCGACAGGGTGCTTTTGGCTTGTTTGAAGTAGGTGGCAACTCGCTGTCGGGAGAGAATTCGCCATTCTTTTTGCCATTTTTTGCCCGCAATGGCATCGGAGAAGCTCATTTTATGGGTAGAAAAGAATTGACGCTCTTTTTCAGAGAGAATCATTTTGGGTAAGGTAATTTCCTCAACCTCGTACTCTTCAATTAATTCTTTGATACTGGGAGTTTCGAGAACGGAGAAGTCTTTTGTCCAATACTCGTTTTTGACTAAGATATGGGGAATCTTATCTCCCCGATCGGCTAAAGACTGAACGAATAAATCCACCGAATCCGGCTGTCCCGTACAGACAAACCACTTGTAAAACTCAACCTTGCCATCAAATTGGATTGGGTTCACCTCTCCCTGATCCGCCTGATGAGAATCATCCTCGATATCCGACTTTCCTGGTGATTGTTCGACCTCTCCCAAAACCTCCATTTCTGATTGCGCTGGTGACTCGGATTCTTCCGCCGATGTTTCACAGGCGGCGGCTTCTGAGGTCAATTCAGATTCAACTTCGGTACTGGCTAACAAGGCGCTGGCAAATTCTTCGGAGAGAATTCCCGTCCGCTCAAACCATTCACTGACAAAGGTATAGATTTGAGACGGGAGATTGACAATGACATGATTTCCTTCCATCGCCCGGTATAAAATGGGGTCGGCGGAGTCTACATTCTCCTCATTCTCGGAAAAGAAGCATTTATAAGCTGGGCATTTGTCTGCATAAACCTCTAAGACATCGGGATTAGTTCGGTCGGTGTCAATGAGAACAAAGGGGAGTTTCTGCCCTAAACAATATTCCACCATGGTTTTGCACAAGAAGGACTTGCCTGTCCCTCCTTTCTCTCCATCGACTAGATGTACTCGCATCGGTTTTCTCCTGGTTAGTTGTTAATGATTGGGGGCTGATAAAAAGGGAGGCTCTAATTGAATGGGTCGTGCCATTTCCCTTTTCCTAAAAAAGC
>NZ_JBKHUP010000219.1:0-3721 GCF_046565525.1 Coleofasciculus sp.
AGGAAAACTGCAAAGCATCAACTGGAAGTATTTCGAGCCAATCTGGAAAGCTGACGGTTACACTTATGTCCACAAAGTCCAGAAATGTCCATTGATGCGAGCGATTAGAGGAATACCGATCGCACAATAGGTTAAGGTTAGGGATAATCCCCCCAGGATAGCGGCTTTCAGGGATTCGATCCGTTCAGCGTCAGTTGGGTTAAAGGAAGAGTTCACGACTTTCTTTTCCTCAGGGTCAAAGACGGTTCAAATTGAATTATGATAAACCTTGGAGTCATTTCTTAATCATTACTCATAAAGCACGATGGATATTTTGACATTAGGCTGGGTCGCCACTCTGGTTCTGTTCACTTGGTCAATTGCAATGGTAGTCTGGGCTCGTAACGGGTTCTAGAGGGATTGTGGAAGGTTCTGTTTTTACCGTAGTATTTTTTGCGGCGGCTGGATTATTAGTCCTGGTGACTGGGGGTGTCGCTTATTTGACAGCCGCCGAATGGCGCGATCGCCGTCGCCGCGATCGGGATAGGAAACTATAACCGAGTCAGTCACAACAGGTTGAATACCGTTCGTAAAAACCTACCCAAATCTGGACATAACTAGAAATAGCTACCCAGAGTAACGAACGTGCAGGTTAAGGCTTTCTTCAAGCCTACGTTGGGAGGGTGATGACACCAGAAAATGAACGCCAGTTTTCTGCTCTGTCGAACTCGGTTAAAAAATAGCGACGAAAGGTTTATAAGTCCGTGCCTAGTTCCTAGCAAGCCCTCTCAACATTACCGAGGCAAACTTAACTTAATTGGATGACAGAAGATGTCAAATTACGTTTTTCTCAACCGGAAGCGCCCTCAAGGATGGCTGTCCCCAAGCTTAATGCATCGGGTTCTAACGACTGAAAGTTGGGTCAAACGCCTGTGTAAATTTGCTTCTGTTGGTGAGATTAGACAGGAATTAGTTAAGTTTGATACACAAGCGCTAGACAAGCCTGAAATTAGCGGATGCGAATACCAGCAAGGTACTTTATTTGGCTACGAAGTCCGTGAGTATTTATTGGCGAAATGGAAAAGAAAATGCGCGTATTGTGGAGTTAAAAACGTCCCGCCAGCAGGTTGAACATATTCACCCTAGAGCTAAAGGTGGCACTAACCGCATCTCTAATCTGTGCCTAGCTTGTGAGAAGTGCAACATCAAGAAAGGGACAAAATCAATTGAGCAATACCTTCCAAAAAAGCCAGACTTGCTTAAGCGGATATTAGCTCAAGCCAAGGGACTTTTAAAGGATGCCGCAGCCGTTAATGCTACCCGATGGGCTTTGCTTAATCGGCTCAAAGAAACAGGTTTGCCAGTCCTCACAGGTACAGGAGGACAGAGAAGGTACAACAGAACTCGATTGGGACTGCCCAAGACTCACTGGCTAGATGCTGCTTGCGTGGGGTCACAGAGACCCTGCAAGTCCTGAGTGAACACATACTCAATGTTAAAGCGACGGGTTTTGGTGGACGGCAGCGCTGCCAAACGAATAAATATGGCTACCCAGTTAAATACCGTCCCCTCCGCCCTATCTTTGGCTTGTGCACAGGCGATATTGTTCGAGCCACAGTCCCGAAAGGTAAATACCAAAGGACGTTCACAGCCAGAGTTTGTCCAATCTCAGACGGGAGAGGCGAGTTTATGATTAACAAGAAACGGTTTTCCGTAAAACTCGATTACTGTAAAGCCGTCCATCTCAAGGATGGTTACAGCTATGCCTAATATCTAGACAAAACAGCAGCTATGTCTAGATGTGGGGAGAAATTATCGAGCAGTTTTTAACCCAAGACTATGCCATGCCTCCAAACAGTCCGGCGATAAGTTGCAGGACAATAATCGCCAAAAGAGGAGATAAGTCCAAACCTCCAATCGGCGGAATAAAAGAGCGGAAAATATTCAGGTAAGGGTCAGTAATTGGGCTGAGGAATCCAGCCACTCGGTTCATCCACTCAACGGTGGGGAACCAGGTTAACAGAATGCGGACAAATATCAACAGTAAATAGATATTGAGGAAATTGGCGAGGCTGTCGGTTAGCAGTTCTGTAGCACTCATGAATTTATTCGCTTCCTTAGCTAAGTTTAGAGGGCAGATAGTGTCTTTCTAGTCAGTTTAACTGATATCCCTCAATTCCGGCTCAGGAATCGAGGGAACCTTCCCTATCGGTGAGTTCTGTACTCCCATTCACGGGACCTAATTGCTGGCGTACATCATCAATTGCTGTATTAAGCTGGGCAATTTTGTCTTCTAAACTGCGACGCGCCGCTTCAATGCTCTCCTCGGAGTTGAGTTGAGACTTTTTGCCCTTCATGGCTTTCTTCTCGGATAGGCGGGACTTGAGTAAAGACTGCTCGGCATCTTCATTGTTACTATTGCGTTGTCCCGCTAGTATGGCTCCGATAACGCCACCGACTAATCCCCCTATGGCGATTCCCGCGAGAAGTCCGCCTGTAAAACCATCGCGCTGACTCATTTTTCCTTTCGTACCCTTGAAATAAAAAACGCAACTGCTTTTCCAGATTAACGGTTGGCTGACACGGATGCCATATCTTCACGGTAGAAGTTTCCCACCCGTTCTCTACGAGGCGGGTTTTAGGTTAGGGCGGGTTTTGTACAAAGGTTACCATCAATAGCCAAGCAGAAAGTCCCTAAACCTGCCCCTACGCACTCAAAAGGGTCAACACTCAACACTCCCCCCTGTCATCATGTGCCAAAGGCGCGATCGCCTGCATCCCCTAATCCTGGCACTATAAATCCTTGCTGGCTTAATTCTTCGTCAATTGTAGCGGTGTAGATGGTTAAGGAGGGATAATCGCCTCCTAACTTTTGCAAGGCGGGTGGGGCGGCGACAACGCTGATAATTCGGATAAATCCTGGATCTGCACCTCGCTTGGTCAGTTCTGCGATCGCGGACATCATTGTACCCCCTGTTGCTAGCATGGGTTCGGTAATTAAGATACGTGTACCCGGAGCAAATTGTTGGGGCAATTTATTTAAATAACAGTTGGCTTCTAAGGTTTCTTCATCGCGCACCATGCCCAGATGGTAAATGGATGCCAAGGGTAACAAGGTTTGCGCCCCTTCTAATAAGGCTAATCCCGCCCGTAAAATCGGCACGACGACTAAAGGAGTCTCTGGATTCACCATTGTGGCTGGACAAGGGGCTAGGGGCGTCTGAACCATTAAATCTTCCGTGGGTAGCCAATCTCGAATCGCTTCGTAGGTGAGCCAGCGCCCTAACTCCGTCATCGCACTTTTGAATAAAGGGGATGGTGTCGCCGCATCACGGGCAACGCCAAGCCAGTGCTTGATTAGGGGGTGAGGGGGAACATAAACACGTAATTGCAAAGCCATAGTAAATTAACCGATAACGACAGAGGAATACCTAAACTGAATCATGATAATGCTTTTTTTTCCCGACTGCCGAGATGGTATCTGGACTAAATGGTGAATTTCCTAGTTTATTGCTAATCCTTTGCATTAGTGTTGACATTTATTTTCAACAAGGATATAGTAGTCCTCAGTGTTCTCCTCTCATTAAGGATTGGTAGGTGGGACGGGCAAGCGGTAGCAGCCTGAACCACCCTCTTTTTTTTGCGGGGGTGCGGAGGGATGGGGGAGTTATCAGTTATCAGTTATCAGTTATCAGTTATCAGTTATCAGTTATCAGTTATCAGTTATCAGTTATCAGTTATC
>NZ_JBKHUP010000220.1:0-3514 GCF_046565525.1 Coleofasciculus sp.
AATGCGTCGTCGGATGAAGGCAAAGCCGAACGCCTTTCGAGGTATTCGGAGCTGCGCTGGACGATAGATGCAATCTCTACCCTCGGCGAAACGGAGCCGTCAGGCGAAGTGTAGCAGGGTGGAGTCGTTGAAAACGCTCCCACTCAAAACTTCCCCGTCTTCATGGCTCTAGAGGTAGTTGACAAATAACCCATGACGAATGACACATTAATTTTGTACAGCAAACCAGGTTGTCACCTGTGCGAAGGTTTACAAGAAAAGCTCGAACAAATCCAAGGGTTGAATTTTCAGCTAGAGGTGCGGGACATTACCCAGCGGGATGATTGGTTCCAGGCTTATCAATATGAAGTGCCAGTGCTGTGTCATCACAAAGACGGTCAAGAAACACCTCTCCCTCGCCCTTCACCCCGCTTGAGTGTGCCGCAGTTGGAGAAAATGTTACAGAAATATTTGTAAGCTGGAAAGAACATCAGCCGACTGGGTGTAAAAACCAGGTTGAGGTTGGGTCTGGGGTTTTTGTCCCAATACACTGTAAATCAGCGTCTTTTGCTCTCGACCTCGGAGTTTAAGGGATTGTATGGGCATAGCTTGATAGCGATCGCGCACGTATTCGTAGGTGCTACTGGTGATTAAAATATGGTGAGGGTTATTATTGGTGACCTTTTTATTGAGCGACTGGAGTCGAGAGGCTACATTGACAGTATCTCCCACCACCGAATAATTCAGACGCCGTTTACTCCCCAAACTTCCCGCCATAACCAACCCCGTATGAACACCAATCCCAACTTCAATCAGCGGTTTTCCTTCCTGCTGAAATCTTTGATTCAACAAGGCTAAACAGTGATTCATCTCCAAGCAAGCCGCGATCGCATTCAATGCCCCATCACGAATAGTCTCTGATGTCAAGCCTTCATTGGAAACGCCAAACACTGCCATAATCGCATCACCAATGTATTTATCCACGATGCCATCGTGATCCATAATGCAGTTGGTCATCGTTTCTAAGTAGGGATTGAGCCAGCTATAAACTTCAGCAGGCGTCATTCGTTCGGAAATAGTAGTAAAACCCCGAATGTCCATAAACAGAATCGTGGCGGTTGTCTGTTGAGAGGGGATCGCGTCCAATGAACACACAGGACCTTGCTGTTGCCAAATCAGTTGAGCGGTTTTGGGAGCGACGTAGGTTTCAAATAACGTCATAAGCTGGTGTTTCTCACGCAGTTGCACCCCAGCCAAGGTAAGTAACCCCGTACCAATTGGAGCTGCGATGGGTAGCCATAGGTGATCATAGCTAAAAGCCGCCGCTGCTATACCCAGCCAGATAACCGGAAACAACAGTGCGATCGCTATGCGACTTTTGATACCCTGATTCGATAATACCCAGCTTAATCCTAGCCCCAGTAACAGTAGCAACAGCAGAATTAGTGGCTCAGCCAAAGGTTGTAACTGTCTCGATTGGCGTAAATTATCGATTAAAGTCCCATGGAGATAAACACCCGATATCGGTGGTTTTTTATTTAACGGCGATCGTAGTGTATCGATTCCTGTGGCGGTTACTCCCACCAAAACTAACTTATCAGCTAAGGCATCAGGCGCCACCTTTCCTTCTACCACATCAGCAAAGGAATAGGTTGGTAAAGCTTCTGCTTTCTGAATCCAGTTGAGCCAAATTGACTGCTGTTGCTTGCCAGAAATCGGTTGCGGGAGACTTTTAGGTTTATCCCCATCAGCAACCTGAATCATCGCTACACCCAATCCCGGTATCCCTTTGGTAAAAACTGCCGCCCGACGACTAATGCCATCAGGATCGGGATTGTGCCAAATTTGACCCACACTAGCGCTGGCTTGTTTAAGCTCAGCTAACGGTTCTAGGATTTTTCCTTGCTCATCCCAGGCGGTGGCTAACACAACATTCTCCGCCTGTGCGATCGCGTCGGCAAATTCGGTGTCCCTCTCGCCCGGATCGATAAACAGCAGATCAAAGCCAATTACGGCAGGTGGAGATGGCTCTAGGGCTTGTAACAATTGGGCATAGCGATCTCTAGACCAAGGAAAACTGCCGTATTTCTCCAAGCTAGCGTTATCAATGGCAATAATCGCGATGGTTTCATCCCAAATCGCCTGAGGCAAAATACCCGATTCCCGAATTTGGAATAGATAATTGTACCCCATCTCTTCCCAGGGTTGCCATCCACCCCATTGCCATATCCCGATTGCCAAAGCAGCTCCCACAGCACCGGGAATTACAGCTTGTGTAGCGGCGACAAACCGACGAACTCTAGACATCCAATATTTCATGATCACTGCGGTTTGCCCATAAATACGACAGGGTTGGCTGTGAAAAAGTAGGAGGGTTCTAACCTGTAGACACTCCTAATGACAAAACCGCCTTCACTCTCCATCACACCAAGCTCGACCCAGATGCCCATTTCTACCTAGATAGAATAAAGCCGGGATTGACTCGCGATCACCCTGATAGGTTTACATTTATTTAATAATTCTACGTAAATGCCCTGAAATTACATCGTCCAAGAGTTGGATTAGAGTTCTAGAACGTGGGTTGAGCAGAGGAATTATCTGTTGTGGGGGTCTGGGGGAGCTATCGCACTAAAGCAAAGAATTGAGGTCTAATTCATAAACCTGTTGGGTTCCCAAAGGACTACGAACAACCAACCGAATTACGCTGTTATCAGGGATTGGCACAACCGTCTCCAATTGTCCACGAGGGTTGGTGTCAACCGCTTGACCATTGAGAAACACGAGACTGAGTGGATCAACTTCTGCGACTACTCGCACCACCGAAGTCTGTCCCCCTCGTTCCGGCAATTCCACCCTTTACGTCGTCATCCTCACCTCTAAAAGCAATTTCAAAGCTGGAATTGGGGTGATTAAACTTTCGCGTATTTGCCCTGATTTGTCCCTGTTTCACGAAAAACTGGGTAGTTTTTGCTCCACTGGGCAACTGTTCCAAATTAATCAGTTGTACCTGAGTTCGCTCAGAAACAGTAATTGTACCAATGCCATCATCGACAACCAAAACAACAATGGCGTTATCATCGGTGCTGAGAACCTCACCCACTTCTAGGCGATCATCCTCTTGAGCAGGGCGTCCTTTGTAGGTAACGTTACCAATCACCTGTCGAATTTCAACCCACCGTTGCTGTTCACGAGGTTGGGTTGGTTGGGCAATAATCGGCTGCGGAACCACTACCCACCCTCCGGTGACGAGTGAGAGTCCGATCAGGCAAACTTGAGCCAGATATGATTTCATAGCTTGCAATAAGGTTTATGGGCAACGATACTTTAGAAAAAAACTCTCAAGGTTCCCCAGTTCCTTTGGGAAGATTTTCGAGTATCCGTAATCCTACCAAGCAACAGGAGTGCTAATCTGAAATTCTTCTTTGCCCCTATCCCTCTCGTCGTGAGGAGTTGATTGAGTTCAATAACCCTGCCCTACTTCGTGAGGACAGGGATTGCCGGACAAACGGCGATTTAAACCGTTGAATACCGCACC
>NZ_JBKHUP010000221.1:0-3136 GCF_046565525.1 Coleofasciculus sp.
TTGCCCACAGACCAACAGAAGCGACAAGCTCAACTTCAAGGATGGATGAATGGGGAATATCCCTATCCAGCGATCGCCAAACGTTTAATCGAGGCTAATCAAAACTGGGGACTTTATCTCGACGGTACAAGAGTCTTAGAGGAGGAGTTTTGAAAATGGGGGAAAAAGACAAATGCTCAGAAGAATTTCTCAAGACCTACAACTCCTCGACCTCTGCTCAGGAGTCGGTGCCGGATTCCCCTACACAGCGATCGCGATCGGGGGATTTAGCCTGGTTGGATTGTGCGAACGAGACGAATGGTGCCAAGATATCACCCAAATCCAGCCCCGATACTTCTGCATTGAGAACGTCCCAGGACTGCTCAACTGCCCCTACAGACCCGGACACAAGCACAAATATTTTCCACATCTACTCCGACAATTACAAGAGTGCGGGTACGATGCGGAATGGTTATGTGTCGGAAGTGGACACTTTGGCGCTCCCTTCCTTAGACGACGGTTACTGCTGGCTGGAGTCGCCCACAGCATTATCCGCCACCCCTGGACGCCGACCCCCTGGACTCTCCAGGTTAGAGAATCAATTGAAAGAGTACGGGCTAATCGAGAAAGGGCAGGTATTACGACCGGATTTCCTACTCAGTTCTTACAATCTCCCAAAAACTTACCTCGACCCCTCGGAAAAGAGAACGGCAATTCAACTACACGAAGACAGCGAGAGGCAGTTGGAAATATTCTCGACCCCAGAGTTGCAGCCGTCGCCCTTCGACGAGTCCTCTATCTGTCCCGGTTGTAGAGACGTAGCATGCTACGTCTCTACTGAGGTTGAGGGGGGTTGTGGGGTCTGTGGTTGGTCAGGCGAAAAATTACTAGGGGATAAGCAAAAATGTTCTAGCAAAAAAGTTAAGGACAGTTCCGTTAAATGCTCTAGCAAAAACGCATCCCCTAGTAAAAGTCGGCGAGGCAAAGGGGAGGGGAGCGGCTCAATTCACTGCAAACCCATTAAACGCGGTGAAAAGGACTACCCCCAATACTGGTATCACTATGAAATCTGGCAAGAGGGCGATCGCCTTCTCAAGAAGACTAAATACATTCCCAAACGCTTACTATCGGAAGTACAGCGACTTGATCAGCACAAAGCACCAGTTCGGGAAATTCTGAAAGTATTAGGGGCAGGGCTGTTTCATTCGCTATATGGTGCAAGTCGCCAAAGCCTGCCATAGAGCCAGGTCTGGGCATTTGTAATTGAGCGAAAACCCAAAATTCTCAAAAGGTTGATGGCGATGGTCAGGAGAAGGGATAGGTTGGTGACGGCTTGAAAATGACAAATAGGAGATAAATCTTCTTTAAAAATGGCATCTCTAACCCAATGGAGTTGATTCTCAATTTTCCAATGACCTCGAATGTTGGCAGCGAAGGTTTTGGCATTCGATTGACGACTGCTCAAATAATATACAGTCTGATCAACAGGTTTGGATTTTCGCGTCCCGATACGTTTTGAGCCAGCCGCTTTTACCGTTGGCTTCCAGTCGTTTGGATAGCTCAATCATTTTTAGGATGTGACTGGGTAGGCTATCATCATCTGAGTTGGCGTGAATGACCTTAACTTGACCTATATAGAAACGGGCAAGCTGGATCGCCATCTCCATGTTTTTTAAAATTGGTGATTTTTTCTGACCGCTGGGACTGACCAAGGCAGCAAAGATTGTCGGCGGAACTCGGAAATTCCAGTTCCGTTTGAGGACTATTTCTGTGCCAGTTTTATGTAGGCTGGATGCACTGGCGAGTAAGGCTGTGAGTGCGACGGCGGGACGGATGTTCAACCAAAGGCACCATTGTGTGATGGGTGCAGCTAGGGCTTCTGGTAGATAATCCGCCAAGTCTATCTGGGTATTCGTCTTTTGAAGTAAATCTGTAACCTGGGAGCGATTGGACTCGCGCTCAATTTCTATGTTTGTTTCGTCTAGGCGCTCGTGATAAAGCCTCCTCAATTCCATGTTTAAGGAGAGGTCATTATCCATTGTTCATTATCCATTGTCAATTTGTAAAGTTTGATAATGTTGCAACGATTATTGGGCAAAAAGCACCATAAATGCAATGTGATGCACCAAGTTGGTTAGATGAAGAAATCGACGAAAACTAGATGGGCTAAAGATTTGGACGCTCTTGTTGTTTATCTTTGATGTTCTGGGGAGTGTCCACCAATAGCAGAGCGATATGTACAGGCTCAAAAAATGCAATCAGTCAATGCAAGTTTATGATGGCGGATGACGACCAAGTAATTCTTCTTCTGCTCTAATCGCCAGCATCGTTGCTCGATTTAAATCAAGTGCTTGTACCGTTGCTCGACCTGTAGCTGTCAACCCGATAACTTGTACACCGTTCCAATCAAAGTGTTTTTTCCATACCTGTTGGCGAGGATTAAAAATGGAGACAACTTCACCCGTTTCCTTCTCCTCAAGCTTTTGCCGTGCGCCTTTACGAAGTGAGCAGGAGACACAAGCAAGAGCCAAGTTTTCAGCAATCGTCTCGCCACCAGCTACGACAGGAACAATGTGGTCGATATGGAAAGTAGCTACTTGACCAATTTGTGATATACCGCAATATTCACAGCGGTTATCTGCTCTTTGAATGACTAATCGACGGAGGGAAGCTGGAATTGTTGCCATTTATGCTTGCTTCATCACCCGTGTTGATCGCAAACGCAGTAGAGATAAAAATTCCACCAGTTCAACCAGTCCTTCTGCTTCCTGTCGTTCTGCCTGAGATAGGGTATAGCCCTCATCTTGACGATCCAACAAAAATTGTAAGCGTGCGTGAACCGCTTGGGGAAGCTGGAATCGGGTTAGTTCAACAGGAATTTCGACGATTTCGGGCATAGAGCTACACTATTCTTTTGGAGGATGTCAAAGTGAGCTGTTGTTATTATATCACATTCAGGTAGCAGGGCTGTTTCATTCGAGTCGTGTGGCAAGTCCCCAAAGCCTTCCATAGAGCCAGGTCTGGGCGTTTGTAATTGAGCGAAAACCCAAAATTCTCAAAAGATTGATGGCGATGGTCAGCCCGCATTTCTCACAAAAGGCGTGATTGCGAATAGCAGAAACCTTACCAGACAAGGATTTAAGCCCATTTCTTCACC
>NZ_JBKHUP010000222.1:0-3032 GCF_046565525.1 Coleofasciculus sp.
TACTTTGATAATGTCAGCTTTAGCTACTCCTCTGATAGAGGCGGGGTGAAAAATCTATCGCTGAAGATTCGCCAAGGGGACTTTGCTGTATTTGTCGGTCAGAGTGGCGCAGGCAAAAGTACAATTGTCAATTTGCTGACGCGATTTTATGACCCGGATAAGGGACGCATTCTGTTTGATGGAGTTGATTTACGCGACTGCACTATACGCTCCCTCCGTTCTCAAATCGGAGTGGTTTCTCAAGAGGTGATTTTGTTTAATGGCTCGGTGCGGGAAAACATCCGCATGGGGTATCTGGATGCTAGTGACGAAGAGGTAGAAGCCGCCGCTAAATCGGCAGAAATTCACAATTTTATTTTGACTTTACCTCAAGGTTATGACACACCTGTTGGCGACAGGGGGGGACAGTTATCAGGGGGACAACGGCAAAGAATGGCTCTAGCTAGAGCCTTGGTGAGAAATCCAGCCATTCTAATTCTGGATGAAGCTACATCAGCATTAGACCCCGCCACGGAAGCGGAAATCATGACAACGTTAGAGCGTATTGCCAAGAAGTGTACGGTGATTGTCATTACCCACCGCATGGCTCATGCGTTGCGTGCGGACACAGTTTTTGTGATGAATAAAGGGTGTCTCGTTGTTAGTGGTTAATCTACAGATTTGATTCAACAAGGAGGAATGTATGCCACAGTTTTACAACCAATTAATGGAGAAAATATCAATGTTACAAGGATTATCTGTGCCTAGCAGTAAGCTGTTTGTCTGGGCGTTTATTCCCTACCGTGTCACGGAACAAGGGATGATTAGCGAATACTACGACAGTTTAGCTTATCGTCAGGAACTGGCAGATGTCTTTGCAGAGCTTGGTATAGCGTGGAAGTGGCAACCGCTCACCTTGGAGAATATGCACGCAATTGTTGAGGAGGTGGCGGCTTCTAGTAAAGAGTACATTCCATTAGTCTTAAACTATTGCGATGGATTTGAAGAGCTTGATGGCTACCCAGGCTTTTCTCTGGTGAAACTCTTGGAAGAAAAAGGCATTATTTTTACAGGAGCAGATGCTAACTTTTGCCATCTGTGTGACAACAAAATTTTAATGAAGCGTGATTTGGTCGATGCAGGTGTGGCTACTGCTCCCTATGAAGTCATTGCTAACATCAACCACATGGAAGGAGTGTGTAAGCGACTTGGCACTCCTCTGATTGTGAAACCTGCAACCTCTTATGGGAGTCATGGAATTTCCTTAAGTTCAGTAGTTTTCAGCGATGAGCAGGTGAGAGTACAAGTTCAACGCTTGCTCTCTGGACAGCATGGGATGCATTTTCCGCCGGACAGCATCTTTGTGGAACGGTTTATCAATGGTTCTGAGTTTACAGTTTTCATTGTCGGTTCTGCTCAAAAACCAGAACACATTAAAGTCTATCCACCTATGGAACGAGTGTTTCACTCCAGCTTGCCTGAAACCGAACAATTTTTGGCTTACGACAGAGAAAAAGATGAACAAAAAAGTTCCCTCTCACCTCAAAAACCACTCTGTCACTACCAACTGGTTGCTTCAGAATTGCAAGAAAGACTTTGCGAGTTAAGCAAGCGTGCCTACTATGCTGTTGGTGGCAATGGATATGGACGAGTTGATGTGCGAATGGATAAAGTTTCCCAAGAACTGTTTGTTCTTGAGGTGAATCCTAACTGTGCTTTATCTTCTTTTCCTATCTCTGAAGAATGTGGCTCTAGAGAAGCCGAAAAACATTGGGAAACCTCTGTTGGAACTATCCTGCATTTTTCTGGTATCCCGTTTGCTCAAGTGATGTCAGAAATCATGGCAGAGGCTTTTGTTAGGCATTCTACCAAGTCACGCTCGGTAAGCAAAGCAGCCTGAAAGTTTACTGATATTACTGTCAACCCAAAAAACTACAAAAACAATGATAACTTCGCCAAAATTTCCTGTGCCTAGCAATCAGCTATTTGTCTGGGTATTTATTCCTTACCGTATTACAGAACAAGGATTGGTTAGTGAAGAATACGATACTCCTTCAGGTCGTCAGGAACTGGCAGACGTATTTGCAGAACTCGGCATCAAATGGAAGTGGCAGCCAATCACTTTTGAAAATATGCACGAAGTTATTGAGGAGGTAGCTACTTCCAGCAAGGAGTACGTTCCAGTGGTACTGAACTATTGTGCTGGGGATGAAGACCCCAACTTCCCTGGCACTTGCATCATCAAACTACTGGAAGCGAAAGGTATCCTCTTTACGGGAGCAAATTCTACCTTTGATTATTTCTGCTCATCTAAACTCAGAATGAAGCGTGCTTTTGTTGAAGCGGGTGTAGCTACGGCTCCCTACGAAGTCATTGCAGACCCTAGTCACGTTCAGGGAGTTTGCGAACGTCTTGGTACTCCTTTAATTGTAAAACCAGCGATGTCTATGGGAAGCCGAGGGCTTTCTTTACAGTCGGTTGTAGAAAGTGATGAACAGGTGAGTAAACAAGTCCAATGGCTGCTCCAAGGACAGCATGATATGCAATTCCCACCGGACAGTATTTTTGTGGAACGGTTCATCAATGGTCGTGAATTTACAGTCTTCCTGTTAGGTTCTACCCAGCAGCCAGAGAGCATCAAAATCTATCCACCTGCGGAACGGGTGTTTCACTCCAACTTGCCTGAAACTGAACAATTTTTGGCTTACGAAAGAGCGTGGGCAAAAGAAGAATCTTCTTTGTCATTGGGAGAACCGTTTTACCGCTACCAATTAGTTGCTTCTGATTTGCATGATAGGCTTTGCGAATTAAGCAAGCACGCTTACTGTGCAGTTGGCGGTAATGGATACACACGAGTAGATATACGCATGGATAAAGCCTCTCAAGAAATCTTTGTTCTGGAGGTGAATCCTAACTGTGGTATTTCTTCTATACCTCTGTTTGATTTCTCCAATCCAAGTGCAACATCAGTTGGTACTAAGCTGTCATGCATTTAAACTGTGATAAGAGCATTACCCTTATTTTTCAGTTTGCGCCCCCAGTTAATAACTAGC
>NZ_JBKHUP010000223.1:0-2929 GCF_046565525.1 Coleofasciculus sp.
TTCTATTCTGCGCATGAAAACTTCTACTTTTCCCCTTCAAATTAGCTTCTCAAATTAGTTTGTGAGAAATGCGGGATCAAAGGAGTCAATCACCATGTCTAAAGTGTCTTCTGACCACCCGCACACGCCAGGGAAGCCCCCCGGTATGTCCCCGGCTCGGACTAGCAAGACCTCCCGTCCGGGCTGGCCCGAAATTATCGTCGGACTCGTCGTCTATTTAATCGTAGGGTTCGGAGTCCGGCTGTTCGAGCAATTCGGTCTTGACCCCGTGGTTCACGGTCTGATCTTGACTGCATGGACTGGCGTCGCCACGCTGATCGCGTTCGCAGTGGCTGCGCGGCTGCGGATTCGTTCCCTGAGTGCCTTCGGCGTGCGTCGAACCTCCGGACGCTGGCTCCTGATCGGCGTCGGAGTAGGACTGGTTGCCTTCGTGCTCAAGAGCCTGGCGATCCTAGCCTGGGTTCAGATCACTGGGGACACGAACAATGTCCAGGATGTTTACGGAGATGGCGCTCGCGGCGGGTTACTGTCTCTGGTTTTGAGCACGGTGTTCATTGCCGTCTTCTCACCCCTTGGTGAGGAACTGCTCTACCGAGGCATCATCACCAACGCGCTGCTGCGCTACGGCCCGTTCGTTGGGGTCGTGGGCAGCACTGTGATCTTCGCTCTCATGCATGGGATCAACATCATCTTTCCCGCTGCTGTGGTGGCTGGTCTCGCCACCGCCGAGGTTTTCCGCCGCAGCGGATCGATCTGGCCCGGTCTCGTCGTCCACTTCGTTTTTAACCTGCCCTCGTTCCTGTTAATGATGTTGTTTGCCAGCACGGGCTGATAAGACGGATCATCTGGAAATTAAACCAATGGCAATTCTGAAACAATTCGGGATTTTATTTGTATTGGGTAGTGTAGGAATTGTGATGTTCACGATCACGTCTATTCCTTTAATCGAGCAACAGTTAGCGAAACTGTCTCCAGAAACACTGGAAAAAGTGCAACCATTGTGGGTCTTAATGCTTCTGCAAGGACTACAGTATTCAATTCTACTGGCAACCAGCATTCTGATTGGGATTGGCTGTGCCTACCGCGTTGGATTACACTCCCATTTGATTGATCATTGGGTGTTTCATACCGCTAAGTCTCTACGTTTGCCGTTGAGATGAAGTGGAGTTTGGGTGTCGGCGCAGCAGCGGCGATCGTTCTCTTGTTGCTCGATCGGTTGATGCAACCTGCCCTACCTGAAGCGCTACAGGCAGCCAATAATACAGAACGAAGTTGGTTGAATTTGCTCACAGCAATGTCCTATGGCGGCATCACTGAGGAAATTTTGATGCGTTGGGGTTTAATGTCGCTGCTTGTTTGGATCGCGTGGAAGGTTTTAAAACAAGGCGTTACATTGCCGAGCCAAGGGATTTACCAGGGTGCGATCGTTCTAGCCGCGTTGGTATTTGGACTGCTACACCTGCCAGCGACTGCCGCGATCGTTCCCCTCACTCCAGTTGTGATTATTCGGGCGTTGTTACTGAATGGAATTGCGGGGATCGCGTTTGGCTGGCTCTTTTGGCAATATTCGCTAGAGGCTGCAATGTTAGCCCATATCAGCTTTCATGCTTTTGCCTTTGTTCTTAGCGGTTTACTGGCAAGGTTGGCTTAAGTTTTGGAATAGATCTCGTAGGGCTAGCACTGCCCACAAAGCTTTACCGTGAAAGGCTTTAAAAAGAAAGGTTTTTAAAATGGTGGGCGATGCCCACTACTTGAATTGATGCTCAACTCTACAGTTTTAAGGTGGTAAATCAAATGATTAAGTACAAAGATTTTGCGCCTCGGATTACTGAACGGGGACCCTTCGGCGGACCTTCCGATTACGAATCCTTCTCTGAGGTTGTGAGTGAGGTCAATCAGTGGATCGAAAGTACAACGATACAGGTGATCAATGTTGAAACTGTTGTTTTACCCGATCGCATTGAAGGCACAAGCGATGGTGTCTACGGAGTGACGACCAGCAATGCTTTCCACCCAGTGATGATCAGCCAGGGCGTTACAGTCAATTGCTTTCAATGTGTGCGTGTTTGGTACAGAGAATAAGCTTCACCGGAGAAAGTAAGAAATGAGCAAGTTCAATTTCAACCCTCAATCTTTATCCTTACTCATACACAGTAGAGACAAACACAGTAGAGACAAAACCTTTGTGATGAGGATAAGTGGCTATCACCACCCATCTATTACTAACGATCGCCACAGCATTGCTCGCAGGTTTATTCGCATAGGCACATGGACAGAAGCAACTTAAGATCCTTACCTTTCGGCATCAAACTTGCGATTAGCGCCAAGGCGCAACTCCGAAGGAACCGCAGCACACCTCAATCAGGAATTCATCATGCAATATCTTTCACAGGACTTAATCCTTCTTGCACTCAATCCCCAAACTGGGAAAACTCGCTTCTCTTTCTACGCGGCGCTCGAATATGGCTTGGTCGGTTCTTTATTACTAGACTTAGTACTGCAAGGCAAACTTGAGATCGACAACGACAATCGTCTGATCGGTGCGATCGCAGGTAACACAGGCGATGAATTCTTAGATCGACACCTCAATTAGGTTCTGGCATCGTCTCGTCCTCGAACTGCAAGGTTCTGGATTACTCGTTGGAGACGAAGATACAGATGGTTTCAGCCGATTGTGTTGCAGAACTTAGTTGATTTAGGTGTTTTGCAACGACAAGAGCAACGCATTCTTGGACTGTTCCCAACGCAGCGATATTTTCTAACCGATGAATCCATTCAACGCGAGATTGTCCAGCAAGTTCGTGCAGCCGTGTTAGAAGGCACTGGACTGGATTCTCGCATGGCAGCATTGATTAAGCTGTTCGGCATTTAAATAGGGTATAATTAAAATAGGAAATCCGAAGAACAAAAAAAATATGCCAGCCAAAGA
>NZ_JBKHUP010000224.1:0-2882 GCF_046565525.1 Coleofasciculus sp.
GATTAAAAATACGCAAAACTTGTATGTGATAATAAACTATCAGGGCGACAAGTTGTGTAGGAGAAAGCTGCTGTTGAGGATTTTGGGTTTATGCAATCGCATAACAAGATGAGCTGAAAATCAGTGGGGTATATGGTGTACTTGTAAAAACAGATAGTGTGCGATTGTTTTTAAAAAGTCCGCGATTAAAAATACGCAAAACTTGTATGTGATAATAAACTATCAGGGCGACAAGTTGTGTAGGAGAAAGCTGCTGTTGAAGATTTTGGGTTTATGCGTAAGCACAACAAGATGAGCTGACAATCAGTGGGGTGTACAATGTACACCCTTGAACGGGCAATGCGCGATCGTTTTCACACAAGACTTGTTGGGCATCTTCACAGATTTTTGATATACCTATACTTATACTTGTCTTGCCTGAAAAAATGGGGCAGCTTGTTTGATGATTATTTGTCGTTCTTTTTTCTGTCTCTTATTTGGAAAGCTGGTGTAAGGCTACCGCACGAACTCGGCACAGGGCGCATCCCGTTTTAGACAAAGTATTACCTAAAGCAACGTAATTTCAATGGTGAAGAGTCCCATTCAAAGAGCCAACGTGCAAAATTGGGATGCTCCCAAGGCACAGGCACAGCACTATCTTCGTGCCGAGTGAGCGTGAAAGTCGCCTAACTATGACGGACTTTCCCGATAGCGTCGATTGGGTAGGGGGCGCGATCGCGAAGCGCAGATCGCACCCTTCTACAACCAGTGAGGTGTACGATGTATATCGGGATTCTATGGTCGCCGTGGGCAGGACACTTTGGCTCTATGGAAAGTCCGCGATCAAAAGTCCGTGATCGTTTTCGCGCAAAACTTGTTTGACTATCCTGAAAAAGGTGGTGTGGCAAGGAATCCCCGCTTTGCTTCCCCCCTTGCTTCCTTTATCTTATACCTATACCTAGAAAATTTTGAGTATTAAGTACAACATGAATCAATCCCAATCCCAAATTGGAGGAGTAAAAAATGCGATCGCACTCAAATAGATGGCGGCGAATGGGCTTTGATGCCCTTATATTAAGGGTTAAGGGCTTTCTGGCGCCAGGGCGAATGTTGAGATGGGAGGCGTTCCAAGCCAGGGTATACATCACCCACTCTCCTACCTATACCTTTATACTTATACCTGTACTTGTTGTCGGTCTGATGAGGCTTGTACTCGATTCGATATATGAGTATGGCATTACAGGTATAAGTAAGGTTATCTGGGGGTATGAGTATAGCTTGCGCTCAATAGATGATAAGCGATCGCAGGCTGAAACCCTTGCTATAGCGTCATTACAGGATGAGAGTGATGTACCTATACCTGTATTGATATACTCATACTCCCATCTTATACTCATATACCCATACTCAACATACTTATACACGCAGGTATAAGTATAACTACCCGGGGAATTGATTATAATTATAATCAATTCCCCGGGTAGTTATACTTATACCTGCGTGTATAAGTATGTTGAGTATGGGTATATGAGTATAAGATGGGAGTATGAGTATATCAATACAGGTATAGGTACATCACTCTCATCCTGTAATGACGCTATAGCAAGGGTTTCAGCCTGCGATCGCTTATCATCTATTGAGCGCAAGCTATACTCATACCCCCAGATAACCTTACTTATACCTGTAATGCCATACTCATATATCGAATCGAGTACAAGCCTCATCAGACCGACAACAAGTACAGGTATAAGTATAAAGGTATAGGTAGGAGAGTGGGTGATGTATACCCTGGCTTGGAACGCCTCCCATCTCAACATTCGCCCTGGCGCCAGAAAGCCCTTAACCCTTAATATAAGGGCATCAAAGCCCATTCGCCGCCATCTATTTGAGTGCGATCGCATTTTTTACTCCTCCAATTTGGGATTGGGATTGATTCATGTTGTACTTAATACTCAAAATTTTCTAGGTATAGGTATAAGATAAAGGAAGCAAGGGGGGAAGCAAAGCGGGGATTCCTTGCCACACCACCTTTTTCAGGATAGTCAAACAAGTTTTGCGCGAAAACGATCACGGACTTTTGATCGCGGACTTTCCATAGAGCCAAAGTGTCCTGCCCACGGCGACCATAGAATCCCGATATACATCGTACACCTCACTGGTTGTAGAAGGGTGCGATCTGCGCTTCGCGATCGCGCCCCCTACCCAATCGACGCTATCGGGAAAGTCCGTCATAGTTAGGCGACTTTCACGCTCACTCGGCACGAAGATAGTGCTGTGCCTGTGCCTTGGGAGCATCCCAATTTTGCACGTTGGCTCTTTGAATGGGACTCTTCACCATTGAAATTACGTTGCTTTAGGTAATACTTTGTCTAAAACGGGATGCGCCCTGTGCCGAGTTCGTGCGGTAGCCTTACACCAGCTTTCCAAATAAGAGACAGAAAAAAGAACGACAAATAATCATCAAACAAGCTGCCCCATTTTTTCAGGCAAGACAAGTATAAGTATAGGTATATCAAAAATCTGTGAAGATGCCCAACAAGTCTTGTGTGAAAACGATCGCGCATTGCCCGTTCAAGGGTGTACATTGTACACCCCACTGATTGTCAGCTCATCTTGTTGTGCTTACGCATAAACCCAAAATCTTCAACAGCAGCTTTCTCCTACACAACTTGTCGCCCTGATAGTTTATTATCACATACAAGTTTTGCGTATTTTTAATCGCGGACTTTTTAAAAACAATCGCACACTATCTGTTTTTACAAGTACACCATATACCCCACTGATTTTCAGCTCATCTTGTTATGCGATTGCATAAACCCAAAATCCTCAACAGCAGCTTTCTCCTACACAACTTGTCGCCCTGATAGTTTATTATCACATACAAGTTTTGCGTATTTTTAATC
>NZ_JBKHUP010000225.1:0-2874 GCF_046565525.1 Coleofasciculus sp.
GGCTAATCACGAAGGCACAAGATTTCTCTCAAGCCCACGCTGTACCGCTCGTATCGGTCAGCGTTGGGTTCGTGACACTATTCTTTAAGGGGGATAAACTCAATTAGAATGCAGCCTAATCCCCCGGCTTTACCCTCGCTAGCTTTCGTCAATCTAGGGGGGGTTTCTTTGGCATAAGCGATGTTTATTGCTTGTCTTGATCTTCAAAGGCGAAGATTCCCTTGAACAGCATCAGTAGACCCCCTGCTAAGATAGCGATCGCTAAACCGCCAGTGACTAAATCGACTATTTGATTCTCCACACTCGTTTTCCTACTCTTCCTGCAAATGCTAGCGTAGAATACTCTAATCCAACATGTCCCCATTATCAGTGGTGGAGTGGATTAAATCAGGAGGTAAGGGATTCGGGAACAAATACCACAGACGTTAGACAACGTTCGCGATCGCGTTCGTAATCAGAGCGCATTGCCACAACCGTCATCTGCCCTTGCCCTTGAGCGAGGTGGGTTTTGAGTTGTTGGATGGTTGCTTTTTGAGCGTTGATATAGTTATCGTGCATGATGGCGGTGGTGATACAGGAGATATAGCCTAGGCGTGGACTCTTTTATTCAACTTGACCCCATTGATTTAGTTTGGGGATTGGGCATGATGGCGATCGCGATTGGTTTATCCAGTTGGCAAGGGTTAGGTTTGGAGTTATCGTTAGCGATCGCGACAGGGCGAACGGTGATACAGCTTTTGGTGGTGGGGTTTTTTCTGGGGATTGTCTTTGCCTTAGATAATCCTTTGGCAGTTTTAGGCGTTTTTCTGGTAATGCTAACCATTGCGGCGATTACCGCCCGTAACCGGATTGGGAAAAAAATACCCCGACTATTCTGGGTAGTATTCGGTTCGATTTTCTTCTGTAGTGCCTTAACGTTGATTTATACCAATCTACTGATTATTCAACCGGAAACCTGGTATCAGCCCCAGTACCTGATTCCCTTGGGTGGTATTGTTTTGGGCAATGCCATGAATGGATCTGCGATCGCGGGTGAACGCTTGGTGAGTACGATTACCAGTAGTCGTTTGGAAATTGAAACGCACCTGAGTTTAGGCGCTACCCCGCAACAAGCTGTGGCGGGATACCGCAAAGATGCTATCCGCGCCGGATTAATTCCTACCCTGAATCAAATGATGGTGGTGGGGATTGTGACGTTACCAGGAATTATTACAGGTCAACTTCTGAGTGGCATTGACCCATTGAATGCGGCATCTTACCAAATTTTAGTCATGTTTATGATTGCGACAACTAACCTGACTACGACAATCTTAGTGACTCAGGGTATTTATCATCAATTTTTCAACGCCCAAGCCCAGTTGCAACTTCCTTGAAATGTCATTTGTCATTTGTCATTTGTCATTTCTTCTTTGTTTGCACCCCTGCACCCCAACACCCCTGCACCCCAACACCCCTGCACCCCTGCCCCCCTGCACCTGTGCACCTCCGCTCCCCTGCACCCCAACACCCCTGCACCTGTACCCCCCTGCACCTGTGCCCCCCGCACTCTTGCATCCCGACACCCTGGCTTCCCTGAGTAATGCTAGGATAGCCCTAGTTTCAACAGCACATTTATGAGTTCTTCTTTTGTTACCCCCCGTCGCCTTCTCGCTTCTGGTCTGTGTTTGGGCGTCCTGAGTACCCTAGGGTTAACCATCCGTTCTCATTCATTACTCTCACCCGCCGTTGCTGAAGTTGCGATCGCATCCACTAAAAACGTCGCTGCTGACGATGTGGTGGGTACATGGCAAGGGGAAATGGCACCCGGTCAAATGATCACCTGGATTTTGACGCCAGACGGCAAACTCTTCATGACTGCCCCACCCTTTGCGGATGAACCACAACGGGCGTTAGAAATGCGTTACCAGGTAGAATCGAGCACTAAGCCGATGGGTTTGAATATTGACTTGGCGCAGGGGGCGACTGTAATGACGATTTTTGAGATGACTCCGGAGGGTCAAATGCTTGTACAAATTGCGGGAACGAATCCGGGCGAAGAACGACCTGAAGAATTTAATAATGCGACGGTGTTTAAGAAAGTTTCAAATGCAACAACATTACCGCCGGATACACAAATTATTAAATAGATAAATGAATGTAGAGACGCGATATATCGCGTCTCTACTTAACGACTAGCTTTTCTTAACAAAACCTAACGTTAAGCTATCTGGTGCGAGGAAATGGTTCAAATGATAAGCCCGTTCCTCAGTTTTCAAAAGGATTTGTTCATACAAATAGCGGGTGGCGCGATCGCCTAAACTTTCCGCTTGTGATGCCTGACGCCGAATTAACTGGATTATAGCTTGCTCGGCTGCCAAGTCATTCTCGATCATCTGACGCGATGAAAAAATGCCATCGGCTTCTGGAGAGAAGCAACAGAGTTGCGCCAGGGTGCTAAAACTAGCGGCGGGAACTCCACCTAGCCCATTGAGTCTTTCTCCCAAATCGTGGACATTTCCCTGTGCTTGTTCATAGCTTTCTTGAAAGAAGTC
The DNA here is from genome assembly GCF_046565525.1 of Coleofasciculus sp. Taxonomy (NCBI): domain Bacteria; kingdom Bacillati; phylum Cyanobacteriota; class Cyanophyceae; order Coleofasciculales; family Coleofasciculaceae; genus Coleofasciculus; species Coleofasciculus sp. The sequence continues at coordinate 2,532 of NZ_JBKHUP010000225.1, forward strand.
GTGCAAGGAATAAAATTCGGCGCCTTGTACAACAAAGTGATGTTTTTGGTATTGCAGATAGAGTGCTTGGAAGCTTGCCAATGCAATATTTAGCCCTTCACAAACGGGAGCAGTTACACCTTGCTCCAGTAGGATGGGATTATCATAGACTTCACCAAATGCCTGGACTAAACCCTGAGTATCTGGCATGGTTGTGTTCTCCTTCTCATTAAGTTGGCGTTATTGCCAGTGTCTAGGGTTACTTTAGCATGGTTGGGAGAATCTGGTTATTGACATCCTCCCCCGGCTAAAGAGCGCGGGGGATTCCTCACCACGCCACCTTTTTAGGGGTGGTCGCTGATTG
>NZ_JBKHUP010000226.1:0-2695 GCF_046565525.1 Coleofasciculus sp.
AATAAATGGTTAACTGTTTCAACTGTTGCTTGATAAAATATATCGGACAATGAAGTTAAAAACATCTCCAATTCGGTGAAACCGATGGGGTTAAGTTCATCGGCGGGAGTTGGCAAGCCTTTGCAATAAGTTATCGTCGTCATAGCTTTTTGGCTACCTCCCTCAGTTCATCCACTATTTTTTTGTTCTTATGACTTCGACTCCCATATAGACGAGCGGAAAATACTGTGATAATTTCTAATACATCTGCCGCTAAGTCTTCCTCGAATGTACTATCATCAAGTAGAGTAGCTGCTTCTTGGGGGGTTAAACTAGACATTGCCTGATTATATCATAGAAAATGTCCAGTTATGTCACTAATTGTCTAGATATTTACGGACTGTTAGTTAACCCCCATTTACCGGGAGCGGATCAGGGGTTTAGGATATCTGGGTTGAATTCTCTTGATGCGATTGTAGTAGATGCTTTATTCCTTATGCCCTGAGAGTTCCTCGTTAGGATTGTTACTTACCAATACAGAAGCGACTAAAAATCCGGTCAAGTACGGATTCAGTTACTTCTTCCCCAGTAATTTCACCCAAGGCTTGAATCGCGCCGCGTAAATCAATCGTCCAAAAATCTAAAGGTAACTGTTGGGCGATGGTTTCTTGTACCTGTTCCAATGCTATTTTAGCTTGGGTTAAGGCGGCGGCTTGTCGCTGGTTAATGGCTAAATCTAAGTCAGCCGCTTGAATGTTTCCCGTTTGCACTGCCTCAAGAATTCCTTGTTCTAATGCCTCAATCCCTTCGTTTTTGGCAACGGCGGCTATAACTACCCGTTCAATACTATCCGGATAGGATACAGAATCGGCGGGGGCGAGATCGGTTTTATTAATGACTAAAATTAGGGGACGGTGTTTGACTTGTGTATAAATTTCTTGGTCTTCTGTAGTCCAGCCCGTAGTCGCTTCAATCACCAATACAATTAAATCAGCCGCCTCAGCCGCACGGCGCGATCGCTCAACGCCAATTTTCTCGACTTGATCCACGGTTTCCCGGATTCCGGCGGTATCTAGAACCTGCACGGGGATTCCACCGACGACTAAGTGCGACTCAACCACATCACGAGTTGTACCGGGTAAGTCGGTAACGATCGCGCGATCGCTACGACTCCAGGCGTTTAATAAACTGGATTTGCCCACATTCGGACGTCCGACAATGGCGACGTTTAAGCCGGTTCGCAATAATTGCCCGCGATCGGCGGTGGCGATAATTTGGTTAATATCGGCTAATATCTGTTGAATTTGAGCAATGATCCCGGCTTCATCTAAGGGAGGTAAATCTTCCTCAAAGTCGATTCGGGCTTCAATTTCTGCCAAACTATCTAAACACGTCGCCCGGAGTTGGCGAATGGGTACAGCCAGCTTTCCTTGCATTCCCGCTAATGCAGCTTGGGCGGCGGCGGGGGAACGAGAACCCACTAAGTCAGCGATACTTTCGGCTTGGGTTAAATCTAAGCGCCCGTTCAAAAATGCCCGCAGGGTAAATTCTCCGGGTTGGGCTAACCGTGCGCCTAGCTCTAAGCATAATTGCAACACCTGCTGCACGGGCATAATCCCGCCGTGACAATGGAACTCGACGACATCTTCACGAGTGTAAGAGCGAGGGGATTGCATAATTAGGAGTAGGGCTTCATCAACGATGTGTTGGGTTTGGGGATGACGCACATACCCATAGAGAATGCGGTGAGTCTGCCACATTTGACGCCCTGGTGCATAGAATAGTTGACGTGCGATCGCCAAGGCATTTTCGCCCGACATCCGCACGATTCCCACACTCCCTTGTTGCGGGACAACAGCGGTTGCGATCGCGGCTATTGTTTCACCTTGGACAAACGGTTGAGACATCGTTTACTGACCCTATCCTCATCTCCTCGTCAGGGATGCGATCGCGTAAAATATTCTTTAACTCTATCAATTCTTTTATATCTTACTATGACAGCCGTTACGATTAACTTCAACCCAATTTTTCAACTGACTCAAGAGCAATTTTACCATCTGTGTCGAGTCAATCCCAATGTAAAATTTGAACGCAATGCTAAAGGAGAACTGATTATCGTGTCCCCCACAGGCGGAGAAACTGGAAAACGGAACGCCAAGCTAACCACTCGATTTTGTGTGTGGAATGAACAAAGGAACCTTGGAGAAATCTTCGACTCTTCAACCTGTTTTCACCTTCCCAATGGGGCGAACCGTTCTCCCGATGTGGCTTGGATTCAAAAACAGCGATGGGATGCACTAACAGAGGAACAGAAAGAAAAATTTCCACCCATTGCCCCAGACTTTGTTTTGGAGCTAATGTCACCCAGCGATACGTTACCAGAAACCAAAGCTAAAATGCAGGAATACATGGAGAATCAAGTCAGACTGGGTTGGTTACTCTATCGACCCACTCGTCGGGTGGAAATTTATCGCCAAGGGCAAACGGTAGAAATCCTGGAAAATCCTACCCAGTTATCTGGGGAAGATGTTTTACCTGGTTTTATTTTAGATTTACAAATTGTTTGGAATTGAATCCTTATTGATAGAAGGTTTGTAGGGGCACGGCAATGCCGTGCCACTACAGGTGATGTGACTCTGCTCACAGATAAAGGACGGGAGAACGGAAGCCCCCGTACTTTAGTCGGGGGATGAAGTTCGACGCGGCGAATTTATTC
>NZ_JBKHUP010000227.1:0-2660 GCF_046565525.1 Coleofasciculus sp.
CTTCTGTTTGGCGATGTGATATCCCAAATTCATCGTCAACGTCGATTTACCTACCCCCCCGGACTGATTAAACAGGGCAATGACCTTGCTCATCTTTTGTACATTCATAATAAACTCTTAAAGTGAATAATAAACTCTTGAAGTGAATAATAAACTCTTGAAGTGAATAATAAACTCGCTTAAGTAAGTGGCATAGTACCAGAAAGAAGATTTGGGGTACGAATTCACCAGTGTTTATGTGGGTTTGTGCTGGATAGAGTTTGGAACGCAGCGATCAATATAAAGAGAGTGGGCTTTTGCATATTCCCCACTATAAAACGCCGGAAGCCTAGCCGTCAGGCTACGACAAAGGAAGCCCACACTAACCCTAAACAGGTATAGTGTGGGAGGATGTCACTTTAAACTTCAGTCTTTACTCGTTCTCCTCTAATAAATGAGAGAATCTTTGTCACAGACCAATGACGAGCGATCGCTAAATTCACCGCTTGTACTTTATGTCTGGGGAGCGATATAGCACGAGTAATATAACCATTATCAGATTTAGCATTTTCCCGTTTTTCTTCCCATCGGTAAGCCCAGTACCAGTGTTCTGGATTATCTGGGTCACGTTCACCTTGAACACGGGGATAGGTGGCGATGATACCTTGTTTAAGTTTCTTGTTCTTGGTGTAGTGTTCCAGCCAGCCACTGGCTCGTGAGGGTTTTGGATTTTCCCCTAGAACTGAGTTGGGTTTTAGTTCTAGGGGATTTTCACTTTCCCCTAGAACTGAGTTGAGTTTTGGTTCTAGGGGATTTTCACTTTCCCCTAGAACTGAGTTGAGTTTTAGTTCTAGGGGATTTTCACTTTCCCCTAGAACTGACTGGGAAGATGGGAACCAACCACAGATTCCACAGCCATGGTCAAGATTCGTTAACTGAGTTTGACAACCGGGACAGGTAGAGGACTCGACTAAGAGCGATCGCGGCTTGGGCGGGGGTGACGGTTCGACCTGCAAGGTATCTAGCTCGGATTCTACCTGGGTGATGGGTTGGGACAGTGAGAGAGGAGTGAGATAGTCCTCTGGAAATCCCATGATTAGAGCCATCGCTTGGGCGCTTAACTGTGAGCCAAGAGGAATTAGCCCGTTGTCTTTGAACCATTTCTCGCATTTGGTTGTCCCAACGGGGCGCGATTTTAAAGAGCGATCGCCACTGGTTAGGGTAGGATATGACAAATACTCTGGCTCTTTGGTGACCCGCGCCAAGCTCTGATGCTCTAACGATTGTAAGTTCTGCTGAATAGCCGACCATTCGGAATCCGCCAATAATTGCTCGAAGTCCCTGTTGGATAACTCCAAGAGGCTGTTCGGTGATAAAGAATTGGGGGCGAACGGTGGCGCAGATTCTGAGTCCATGTCGCCAGAGGGCGGAGTCGGGGTGGGAGAGTCCTTCTCGTTTGCCAGCTCTGCTGGTTCCGGTACACGGAAATCCGCAACTGATGAGGTCGAATTCTTGGTTTCTGGGGTGGTAGTCTCGGATGTCGGAGTGGATGGGGATATTTGGGAAGTGCGATCGCAGGATGAGTTGGGCGTCGCGGTTGATTTCCACAAATTGGGTAGTCTGGATTTCGCCAAGTTGTTGGGCGGCTTGGGTGAATCCGCCGATACCTGCGTATAAGTCGCAGTGTCTGAGTGGGGTTGAGTCATGGTTTTTTGTTGTACTCATCTACTATGGCGGCGTATTTCTCCTGGATTTCCGTTTCTTCAGAGGGAGTGCGAGCGGGTTTCTTGAGGCTTTTTTGTTGGGCAAGCTGGGCGATTTTTTCTTGGACTAGGGCTGTTTTGGTTTCTGTGGTTTGTCGCCACTCTTCCCGGTGGATTGAGTCAAGGTGTTGACAGATGGCGGCGGTGAATCGGTAGTCAACGACTTGAGAACCGAGGAAGTCGAGGTTATCTCCAGCCTTGCAGCTAGGATTTTGACATCGGGGAATTTTGTCTTTGCTTAGGTCGTACTCTTCGATGACGAGTTTGGCTAAATGGGGGTTGATTTTTCCGGTGTCGTGACAGCAGAAACAATGCCATTTAGGTTGCCAGGTTTCGGGTTGGTAACCGGGTTCGTCTTCCTTACGAATAAATTGGCGGGGGAATTTGGGTAGGTTCATGATTCAACCCCCCAGACGAGATTGTTCTCTTCAGCCCATTTAGCAAATTGGCGACGTGTTTCTCGTTCAACTTCAGGACCACCTAAAGCGACGAATCGGGGTCGTCCAATCCGAATCTCTGCAATCCATTCGTCTCGTTTGGGGTGGTTTTCCCAGTCTGAAGCGGGTGTGAGGCTTTTACCTTCGGGTGAGCGTTTGAATTGGTTGTAGAGTTCTTGGTAGTGCTTCTCAATCCACTTGACTGCTAGGGTTGGTGGTTTGGGTAACTGGCTGGCTTTGTTTAAACCAAACTTTAAAAATTTCTCTCTTTCGCTGTCTGAGAGAGAGTATTTAAAGTCTTTATAAGTCTTATTAGATCTTAGACCTGTGTCACCCGCTCCAGAAGCGGGTTCTGGCGCTCGGTTGTTGCGTAGCGATCGCGGTTGTTGCGTAGCGATCGCGGTTGTTGCGTCATGATCACGCCTGTTGTCTGGAGACAACACTGTTGCGTCATGATCACGCCTGTTGTCTGGAGACAACA
>NZ_JBKHUP010000228.1:0-2586 GCF_046565525.1 Coleofasciculus sp.
GCGCCCAGATATGTCGGTTGTTTCATCAAATGAAAACGCGAATGCTTCGCCCACACCCACATCAAACGCGACAACATTTCGCGAAACCAGTTTGGGGAGTCGCCTCATGGCGGCGGGAATGCATACAGTAGTCGCGATGGGCTATTCTGTAACCGTAACCGCCGCCTCCTTATTAATCGAAACCGTCTATAAGCAAGTCTTTGCTGAAAAAACGATTCGGGAAGCCCTCCGACTGGGACGCCGCGAACTCTTTAATAATAAAGGACGTAAAGCTTATTATAACCAAACGATTGACTTAGAAGACTGGCTTTTACCTGTGGTTTATACCAATCAGCCCGTTAATTTGAATTTACGGGAATTTACGCCCCAGGAAGAAGAAGACTATTATGCCGCACGTCAGCAGCAGTATCGGTTTACTCCACCCACCTATGGCTTTGTCGGGCGGGATTTGGAGATTCTCAAGATAGAAAAGGCATTGCTGCGCCATACTATTTTACTGTTGCGGGGGATGGGGGGAACCGGGAAAACTACGCTACTGAATTATTTACGGGAATGGTGGCAAACGACTCACTTTGCTGAAGCCATCTTTTATTTTGGCTATGACACAAAAGCCTGGACATTAAAGCAAATCCTGCGGGAGATTGGTAAACAGGTTTATGATAAGTTCGAGTTCAGCCGATTTCAGGCGATGAATCAGGCGGCGCAGGTGCAGAAATTAGCGGAGAAACTGAAAACCGAGACTCATATCCTGATTTTGGATAACTTGGAATCGGTGACAGGGAAACGGTTGGCGATTAAACATACGTTATCGAAGAAGAAGCGAGAGGAAATTCAGGACTTTATCAGCCGATTAGTGGGTGGGAAAACGCGGGTGGTGTTGGGTTCCCGCAGTGGCGAGGAGTGGTTACAAGGCACGTTTGGCGATAATGTGTATCGGTTACAGGGATTAGATGTTCAGGCGCGTTCAGAGTTGGCGCAAAAGATATTAGAACGGTATTTACCGAAATCGAGGATTCCGCAGATACGGGAAGATAAAGCCTTTATCCGATTAATGAAACTCTTGGCGGGGTATCCCTTGGCGATGGAGGTAGTGTTGGCGAATCTGAAGCAGCAATCCCCGGCGGAGATTGTCGCGGGGTTGGAAAAGGCGGATATTGCGTTAGATTCGGGGAGTGAGGATAAGACGGAGAGTATTGTTCAATGTGTGGAGTATTCCCATCGGAATTTGTCGGCGGCGGCGCAGCAGTTGTTGTTGTGTTTAGCGCCGTTTAGTGGGTTTATTCGGGGGGATAGGATTGGGAATTATGTTGATAAGTTGCAGCAGTTAGCACCGTTTCAGGATTATCCGTTTGAGGAGTTTGATGGGGCGATTCAAGAGGCGATTAATTGGGGATTGTTGTCCCCCAGCCCCTCTCCTACAAGCAGAGGGGAGCAAATTGACCTCTCCCCCAGCCCCTCTCCTGCGAGGAGAGGGGAGCAAGATTCTCCCCTGTTAAGGATTCAGCCTGTTTTTCCTTATTTCTTGCGGATGAAGCTGAATCAACAGGATGCAGCGATGCGGGAAGCCTTGCGGGAGGGGTTTAAACGTCATTATTTGACGTTGGCGGGTGCTTATCAGCAATTGATGAAATCGAAGCAGGCGCAAGAACGGCAATTGGGGATTTTCTTCTGTCAACTGGAGTATGAAAATCTCTACAATGCGCTGCAACTCTGTTTAGAGAAGCAGGAAACGGTGGATATCTTTTTCTGTTTGTTTCAATACTTCTTGCAGATTAATGATATCCAGAGTAATCTCAAACTCTCAGAGTTCGTCTGTCAGGCACAAGCGGCATATCCGGCATCATTACACACAGGTGAAATTGGGCTGGAAATTGTCATGGCACAGGATCGGTTAGCCTGTTGTTACCTAGAAACCCAGAATTATACTCAAGCCAAAGCCACTTATCAGCAGGTGCTGGAACTAACCCAACAGCTTACCGGGGTAGAGGAGAGACAGAAACAGCTTTACATAGCTACAACCTATCACCAGTTAGGAAGGGTTGCCGAAGAGTTACGGGAGTATGAGCAGGCAAAGCTATACTATCAGCAGGCTCTGGATATTAAGATTGAATTTCGCGATCGCTATTCTCAAGCTGGCACCTATCACCAGTTAGGAAGGGTTGCCCAAGAATTACGGGAGTATGAGCAGGCAAGGCTATACTATCAGCAGGCTCTGGATATTTACATTGAATTTCGCGATCGCTATTCTCAAGCTAGCACCTATCACAATTTAGGAATAGTTGCCCAAAAGTTACGGGAGTATGAGCAGGCAAGGCTATACTATCAGCAGGCTCTGGATATTTTCATTGAATTTAGCGATCGCTACGAACAAGCTGGCACCTATCACCAGTTAGGAAGGGTTGCCCAAGAGTTACGGGAGTATGAGCAGGCAAGGCTATACTATCAGCAGGCTCTGGATATTCAGATTGAATTTAGCGATCGCTACTCTCAAGCAGACACCTATCACCAATTAGGAAGGGTTGCCCAAGAGTTACGGGAGTATGAGCAGGCAAGGCTATACTATCAGCAGGCTCTGGATATTCAGAT
>NZ_JBKHUP010000229.1:0-2560 GCF_046565525.1 Coleofasciculus sp.
TCACTCGGCTGAAAATCGTTTCAATCCCCAAGGGATTGGCAAAATAGACGCGCCCGCCTTCTGTGATATTAAATTCCTCAAAACTGTGGAACAAATTCGTGTCGCGAATCGCTCCCCCTTCAATCAAATCGGCGGGTAAGCCTTTTATCTCCACATTTGGTGTCACGATAGAATTTTCAGCACCTAAGGTAGTATCAGGAGTCATTTGAGCGAGGACAGGATTCTCTAAAACAGTAATTGTCCCTCCCATCGCTAACAATCCGGCTAGTTTCACTGTCCAGTTTCTAGTCATTTGGTAGATAGTCCTTCCCAAAAAAGTTAATGATGCCGCCATTAACTTGAATTAATCTACCCCCCTAGGATAGAGGCAACTTATTTTTCTTTTTGTTAATTTTGAGGATCATTGCCACACTTAATCACAGAAACTGGGATTAACCCAGAACGCTTTAGGCGTAGAATTGGCGATAGATGCGGTTAAAGTAACATTTCCCTCAGTATCAATTACCCACCCATTGGCTTCCACAATTTCTACATTTGACCTTGGTATTGTTGTCGTCACCTCAACCGATTCATCAGCCTCTGATTCTACGGGAATCCAATCGGCTAATACCGCTTCCCCCCGCAATAACTCATTCGGTTTTGGCGGTAAACCCCCGCGCCCCGTCACCACAAACTGACTGCGGTTCTCCACCACATCAGCCTGACAAACTTGATTCACTAATCCTCGCACATCCACAGGCTGCGTTGGGAATTGGATTAATCCGCGACTGGGGTCACTATCGGGCGTATTCAGCATGACATTCCCCTCTAACCCAAATTGAGAACTGGCAGTAATATCACTTTTTTGCGTTCGTTCTGGACGAAATTCTAGCCCAAAAATACTTTGAGCGGTGATATTAATATTGCCCCCATTTCCGCCAAAGGCATCTGCCACAATATCGCTATTTTCATCTTCAATCGCCACGACAAATTCCGTATCTATATCAATATTGCCCCCATTCCCTTGACCCCCAAACGCTTCTGCCGAAATCAGACTATTGCGGCGCATTTCGATTAAATCCTCTACCTGAAGATTAATATTACCCCCCTCACCAGAAACCGTTTTGGCAATCAACGCCCCCTGATTATCCAAGGTAATAGTATCCGCTTCAATTCTCATCCTGCCTGCATTACCTGTCGCGGCATCAGGAAAGGTGATATTCAGTCCCGCGCCAAACCCATAAGTGCCACTACTAAACCGGGCTAAGTCCTCCTGAGTTGTACCCGTTGAAACCGTGATTCTTGCCCCATTCTTCACCACCAGTTGTGGTGTTTCCACCTCTATATTATTACCATCACCAGCACCGAAACCTTGGGAATATAAGCCACTAGAAATCCCCCCGGCTGAGATACCATTGAGTTCGATAGACTCAGAAGCGTTAACCGATAAACTCCCGGCTTCACCCACCCCAAATGTAGATGCAGATAGAACAGCGCCATCCCCAACCCTCAAGCGCTGAGTATTAATACTCAAGCGCCCTCCTCGACCAAATTCTATCGTATCCGTCGATATGCCACTAGGAATACCCCTGATAGCCGATACGCCCATGACATCCACAGATTCAGTCGCATTAATGGTTAAATTTCCGGCATCTCCTAGGCTAAACGACGTAGTACCTATTCCTGCACCATCTTGCACAATTAAGCGTCGCGTAGTTAGGGTTAAGTTTCCCGCATCACCCGCACTGCGAGTTGCCGCGCCTAAAAAAGAAGGATACTGTTCATCCGGAGTTGTGCCACTCAATTCTATAGACTCGGCAGCATTTACGCTTAACTCTCCACCTTGACTTGGGCTAAGGGTTGTGGTTGATATTCCTGAACCGCCTCGGATGGTTAAACGTCCGGTATTAACGTGGATATTTCCAGCATTACCTGTGCTGTAGGATTGAGTATATAAGCCACCCGGAATATTGAAGGGTGTCGTGCCAATTAATTCCACCGCATCAGTGGCTTGTATATTGACATCTCCCCCTTGTCCTTGACCAAAACTATAGGCTGATATTTCTGAACCATCTTGAATCGTCAATTGTCCCGTTTTTATCGTGACATCTCCCGTTCCGCCTGTTCCTATTGTGAAGGTTAATAAGGAATTGGCTGGGCTATTTAGGGGTGAACCGGGCGCATTGATAATCGTATTCTGAACCTCTGGCGGTAAAGTTGCCACAAAGTCTGCCAGGGGTGGAATAACTGTAATTAATGTGTTCAGTAATCGGCTATCGGCTTGGGTTCCCCGGAGTTGAATCGAATCCGATGCGGCTATCGTTAAATCTCCAGATTGAGCCGCGCCTAAGGTACCGACAATGACTCGTGCGGCATTATTTAAGGAAACTGTATCCGCTTCAATGGTAATATTTCCCCCTTGAACAGGTATCGGGGAAAAGGGCAACAGACTAGCACTAAGGATGAGATGATTATCCCACGCGATCGCACCTTGACTCGCCAGCTTAATTGTTCCTCCTAATGCCCCTAGAGAAAAGATATCTGAAGTGATGATATCTCCCTCCCCAATCAGGCTAATATC
>NZ_JBKHUP010000230.1:0-2462 GCF_046565525.1 Coleofasciculus sp.
AATCAGCGACCACCCCTAAAAAGGTGGCGTGGTGAGGAATCCCCCGCGCTCTTTAGCCGGGGGAGGATGTCAATAACACGTTCAGCCGGAACGTCTCTACTTCTCACTCTAGGGAGCATGTCAGGGACAGCACATTCAAGCTAACCTGCTCTCGTTGGGTTTCGTACCTCAACCCAACCTACTTGCGTTGACATGCTCCCTTGCTCTAAGCGACGCTCTAGGATTGCAGTTCATCTAATTTGGCACGCACCGCCTGGATATCTTGCCACATCAGCCACTTCGGCTTACCCTGCTCCCGTGAGGGATTCCGCAATAGGTATGCCGGGTGCAAAATTGGCATACACTCTCGCCCTTCCCATTCCATCCAAGTGCCACGAATTTTAGTAATCCCGCGCTTTTCACCCGTTAACCCCTTGACAGCCGTTGCGCCCGTTAGCAGGATAATCTTGGGATCGACTAAGCGAATTTGTTCGAGTAGATAAGGTTTACAAGCCGCCACTTCATCAGGAGTAGGTGCTCGATTACCAGGAGGGCGGCATTTATTCATGTTACAGATATAGACATCCCGTTCACTATCCAGTTTGACAGCGGCGAGAATCTTCTCCAGCAATTGTCCGGCTCTCCCGACAAACGGTAAACCTTGCTCGTCTTCATTTTGCCCAGGGGCTTCCCCAATGATCATAATCGGAGCATGAAGATTACCCCGCCCCACTACCGCATGGGTGCGAGTCGCTCCTAATTCACAGCGCTGACAAATGTTACAATGAGCTGCCAGTGGCTCCATGGAGTCGTAAGTGCCAGGAGGAATCGGAATCTTGGCATCCGTAGGAATTAATGACGGTTGGAAGTCATTAGGGGTAGAAGATGTCAACCCTGACTGGTCAAAGAGACTGAGTTGTTCTGAGGATTCGTGAGACATAAATTTAAGCTCGGACAATCCGACTGCTTGTTGAATTTTCTCATATCCTGTGATCAATCTCTGACTTGTGCAAAAAATCGGAACTCTGGGTCTCATTTAACCGCTTCCAAAAACCTAGTCACATCTACTCAAAAGTAAACAAACATAGGCAAAACTCAACGGTATAAGTTTCTTTAAGCGCTTATTTTTAGTGCGTTGCAGCTTCCCGCTTGAGGGTTAGCCAAAAACTCCCAGTTAGAGATATCATAGTAGGCGTGCCTACTTTTGATCAAGCGCTTAAGCTTGGTATTCAGTTGGTTCCAATGACTCCATACGTGCTTTCTATCGTTCACCGACAGATAGGCGGTTATGGAGTCTGGTAATTTTTCTCCTAATTTCATTCCACGACGGGCAATCGCCAGTGCCGCCGCTTCATCGCTGGCTAGCCCGTACATCCGAGCATATTTAACCAGACCGATCAGGCTGGTATAAGCAGGATTGACCTGTCTGACTTCTATGCCGCGATTTCCTAAGATGGCAGTTAGCATCTCAAAAAAGCGGCTATACGCCCATCCAGACAACATTCGAGCATACCTTTTTCCTTTTTCTCTGAGTTGGGTCTTCTTACCGAAGAAATCTAACTCCTCACACACAATCGGGCATTTATAGGCGCGCGCCATCTGCAGAAGTAGGAAGCAAACTTGTCTAATGGCGGCGTCCTGTTTTCCCCGTGGCAAGCCCATCTGAATAGACATTTGTCCATGGTGTATTAGATTGCCTTCTGGATCGATGTATGCCCAACCAATCGATCCAGGATTCAAGTCTATGCCAATGCAGCTGTAGTGGATTGATCTGGACAATCTCTCAACGGGCTTAGGCGTGAATTGGACAGCCACACACCATCTGCCATCTTTTCGGTAAAAGTGCCAGGTCTTAGCGCCTTCTGATGGCAGTCGGTTGACCTGGCGTGGAAAATTTCCAATCTCAGATGACACATACTTGCCAAACTTGTCCTCTAGGCAGTAAGGAACTCGAATCTTGATTGTTTTTCCGTCCCATTGGCAGGTCTGATTGCCGAATGATTCGTCCTTAGATCCCACCACAAAAGCTTGTCCCTTGGGAATGTTTACCCGAATGGGAGCTACCTTGAGATAATTGACCTGCAATTGGTAGTGGTAAAGCTTGCGCTTTTTGTGGTGCAATTGGAAGCGCAAGTTCTGCCAGTTAGTATCCCTGTACTGAAGGGAAACCGACAAAGGGAATTGACAGCCGCTCTTACTGTTGTGCCAGTTTTTCTTCCGATAAAATTTGCTGGCATTTTTCAGCTTGCGTGTAGCCTTTTTCATCCACTTTTCACAGGATTTAGCCTTAGCAGTTAACACCTTAATGTGCCGTTGGCGGTTAGCTTTGGCTGTATCTACCGCCCCTTGGCTGAAAGCTATCACGCCATTAGCGTGACGCTTACTGATTCTATGCGCTTGCTGTAAATCCCGCATTTCTCACAAACTAATTTGAGAAGCTAATTTGAAGGGGAAAAGTAGAAGTTTTCATGCGCAGAATAGAA
>NZ_JBKHUP010000231.1:0-2059 GCF_046565525.1 Coleofasciculus sp.
GATTTAGGGGGCTGATTAACCTCAAACATGAACAGAGAAGACTTGCATGTACAGGATAAGCAACTTTGGGGGGAACCAGAAGTTCCAAAATCCCCCAGAATTGAGGAGTTGAGAATTTAGGAGTTTCATCCTGTAGGGGAGGGTTTAGGGATAAACTTAGCATTAACACCGATAACGTTGATCCAAAATCCACCCTTAATTCTTTCCATCTCACCGAATCGGGGCGGGTTTAGTCACATTGGGGTGAGGCGAAGAAACGATAATCGTAAAACCCGCCCCTACAGATGTACCATGATACGGTTTAGTCACATCGGGGTGAGGCGAAGAAACGATAATCGTAAAACCCGCCCCTACAGATGTACCATGACACCTCTGGAACATTCACGCACCCGATTCCCCCGATAATGACTCATAGAACTCAACCCAGTTGAAGAAGCAGCGAATGCACTGTCACACTAAGAAGGACATAACCTTGTATCCTTAGTGAGCAAACCACAGTGCAGTTTTTGACCCTAGGTGTTTTCTCTTTCAGTGTCCTTTGGCTGATTAGCGGTGCGATTTTCTTCACCCTGCGGATGAAATTTATTAACATCCGAGGCTTTTGGCACGCCATTGAGGTGTTACGGGGAAAGTATGATGATCCGACGGAAGCCGGGGAGGTGTCTCATTTTCAAGCCCTGGCAACGGCACTTTCGGCTACTGTGGGATTGGGTAACATTGCTGGAGTCGCGATCGCGATTAGTTTAGGGGGTCCCGGTGCGACGGTGTGGATGACACTGGGGGGACTGTTTGGGATGACAAGTAAGTTTGTTGAATGTACCCTAGGGCAGAAATATCGCGTAATTAAACCCGATGGTACAGTAGCTGGGGGTCCAATGTACTATTTGTCGGCGGGTTTGGCGGAAATGGGACATCAGAACTTGGGGAAGGTGTTGGCGGTTATCTTCTCCATTCTGGGTATTGGTGGCGCATTTGGCGGCGCAAGTATGTTTCAGGCGAACCAATCTTATGCGGCGATAACTATAGTTGTACCCTGGTTTGTGGGGCGCAGTTGGCTTTATGGCTTGATTCTGGTTAGTTTAGTGGGAATGGTGATTATTGGTGGGATTAAACGGATTGGGATGGTTGCAGGTGCAATTGTCCCGGCGATGTGTTTGATTTACTTTGTAGCGGCGCTGTGGATTCTGATCACGAATTTCATGGAAATTCCGGCGGCGATACTGACGATTGTCAACGGCGCATTATCTCCAGAGGCGGTGGAAGGGGGAGTATTTGGCGTGATGATTCAAGGATTAAGGCGTTCAGCGTTTTCTAATGAAGCGGGGGTAGGTTCAGCCGCGATCGCACATTCCGCCGCCAGAACCCAAGAACCTGTGCGGGAGGGGATTGTGGCTCTCTTAGAACCGTTTATTGATACAGTAGTGATTTGCAATATGACGGCATTGGTGATTGTGATTACAGGCGTCTATCGCAATCCCGAATTTAATCAACTCAGTGGCGCGGAAGTCACCTCAGTCGCCTTTGGTACAGCGATTTCCTGGTTTCCCCTGATGCTTGCGATCGCGATTTTCTTTTTTGCCTTCTCGACGATGATTTCCTGGAGTTATTACGGCGAACGCTGTTGGGATTATTTGTTTGGACAGAACAATTTAATCATCTATAAGGTATTGTTTATCCTGGCGGTTTTTACGGGTGCCGTTTTAAGTTCTGGTGTCGTAATTAATTTTAGCGATGGCATGTTAATCGCTATGTCTTTTCCCAATTTACTCGGCGCTTATTTTTTATCCGGTAAAGTGGCAGGAGATTTAGATAAATATATGCAGCAATTAAATCAAGGATTAGTTACAGCGCAATGATATTCATGTCCAGCATCCAATTAAATGCGTTTTAGCTTAATCCGTTGGGGCGGGTTTAGTCATATCAAGGTGAAAACCCAACGTTAGTAGTAAAACCCGCCCCTACAACTCCCACATCTTCCCCTGCTTCCCCTGCTTCCCCTGCTTCCCCTGCTTCCCCTGCTTCCCCTGCTTCCCCTGCTTCCCCTGCTTCCCCTGCTTCC
>NZ_JBKHUP010000232.1:0-2030 GCF_046565525.1 Coleofasciculus sp.
GCTAGTTATTAACTGGGGGCGCAAACTGAAAAATAAGGGTAATGCTCTTATCACAGTTTAAATGCATGACAGCTTACGGACACTGCCAAAAAATATTCTGAGCGGTACGGGGAGAAAGAAGTCCTGCTAAAAAGCAAGTCTACCAGTCGTTCTCACGGCGGTCAATCTCAAGCCAATCACTCAATCAGTTGGAACGAGTCACTCCAGAAGATGCCATTGTTTTCAGTAGATGAGATTTTGCGGTTCCCCCAAGGGCGATGTGTGATTACTAATCCGGGTTACAGTTCTGGTGGTGAGGGGTCGATTCCTTATGCGCTGACTATACCCATTCCCAAAGCTGATTTGAAGCGTAAGGATGAAAGTGAAGCCCTCTGGGATACACAGGTTAGACCTCGGTTGGAGAGTCGGGTGCAACTTGCTAGTCTAGAACAGCTTACAGCCGCTTTGTACGATCGCATTGCCGAAGCCGAACGGATGTTACCGTTGCCTGATGCTGGGGGTAATGTTCCACAAGAGTCGCAGATGGGATCAGGTTCAAGTAAAAGGTATGGCTCTGACCCGCTGGACTCTGTTGTTGGTAAAGTTAAGCGAACTAAACGAGTCTTTGCCACTGGTGCAATTGGTAAGCGATAGCCAGATGCTGTTCCAGTGGTTGCCAATGGAAAATTTTCCATTGGGATTGGTGGACTTGTTGGGATAAGTTTGGCTCAAACCGTTGAGGGAGAGGGATTTGGAGATATTCTACAAGGAAAGCGATCGCCTCTGGCACTGCCGAAAGCGCGATCGCGTACAAATCAACTCCCTCCGTCCTTAGAATCCGGTCAAATCTCGACTTCTGCAATCTCTTCAATGTTGAAATTAGCTAGAATTGCGGAGCGGGATGGTGATTTTTTGCGACTGATAACTGACGCTTTCGTCTGTGCTGCCTGTCCTGTCAGAACAGATACCAACCAATCTCTCGTCTCTACGTGTTGCCGCTCATCCCAACTGATTTCGTGTCTTTTACCTGGATGAGTTGGGTGCAGTGCTAAGATGGTCAACTTGAGGTTTTCTGGTGGCAATGAGAGATAGTCTGCCGCTACCCACAATTTTACTTTGTCAGACCAATTTAAGAACGGATGCCGAATTGCCCACTCGATTAGATTGACCGTTCGATTTTCCAGAAAAGCTGCGTTTGTGTTGACTTGCACACACACATTTTTTTCGTCCGTACAAAGTTGGGTAATGAACTGAGTATCTACTAAGAGTTGAGGAGGTTCCCATTCAAATACTTCAGGAAATAGTAAGTTAACTTCCATAATCCATCTATCAATTTGTGGATGAGCAACTAGCAGGGGTTCTGTGGGAAGTTTCAGGCAGGTTTGTTTCATGACTAGCTGAAAGTGTTGTTGCTCACTATCGATGGGTGAAGCCAGCAAAGTCGGGTTGACTAACGAGTTTAAATCAGTCATTGAGATTATTGGCATAGACGGGTAAGAGGTGATTGCTTACCCGTCGGCGCGACGCTAGTCGCTTATAGGTGCTGGGGTTTCGATGCTAGATTTGCGATCGCTAGCGCTCTTGCTGCTGTGTTCGCTGGGAGTAAGGAGCCTCCAAGCGATCAATAATAGTTAGACAGAGAGCGTTATCATGCACTCATCAATGCCATGTTTTCTCTAAAAAAACCCCCAACAGTGCCAGTTGCTTTTATGGAGATTAGATTTGAATCCGTACCAGCGATTCAATAATCTTCGATTCGTTCGGTGAATGAGACGCAGGAATAGCAAAATAGTCGCCTTGCGACTAACAACTGCGCTGCACCGGAACATACAGATATGGTTGGCTAAGTTGTCAGAGAGTCTTCCCAATCAAGGGCATCATCAGAAGCAAGTCATCATCTTCCTCAAAAAAAATCCCCGGCAATTGCCGGGGATCGATGCCATTTAAAGCTGCCTAAAATAAACAGCCTTGGTACTGGACTTTAGACTACGAGGAATTAACTCAGCTATAAACCCAAGCTGAAACAGAAGAAAAATTAGTGGATAAAAGAG
>NZ_JBKHUP010000233.1:0-1976 GCF_046565525.1 Coleofasciculus sp.
CTTTGGCTGGCATATTTTTTTTGTTCTTCGGATTTCCTATTTTAATTATACCCTATTTAAATGCCGAACAGCTTATTAATCTTCAAAATTTGGAAGACGAACCCACAGCAGGAACGTTAGCCATACTCGAACACATCGAAATCATTGATGATTATTTTCACAGTTGCGGAAGGTGGTAACTCATGTATTTAGCAAAAAATTCATTAGCCAGATATTCGATACAAGCGGTCGAACTTTGGAATCAATTGGAAATGGCTGAAACTCCAGAAGAAGAAGATGCTATTCTAAAAGAAATCTGGGAAAATCAGACAGACCAGGAAATTACTGCTGACACGCAAGCTGAGTTAGCCGACCAACTAGATGCTGAAATCTGTGCGGTCAAAGCACGCTTAAAACATCTGGTGCAACTACATACTGAGGCGATTGAACGGCTGGAACGGTGGCGTCACAGTCTAGACAAAACTCTGCTATACTTTCACTCAATGGGAGTAATTTCCCAAGAAATTATGGGGCGATCGCGTCACATCCGACTCAAGGAAAATCCACCTAGCTGCGAAGTATTGGTAAATCCTGGCGACTTGCCGACAGAGTACCGGACAGAAAAGGTAGTTGTTACACCAAACAAACGCAAAATCATAGCAGACTGGAAACGAGGCGTTCCTGTAGATGGCACCCGGATTGAGCGTAAACTCAGAGTTGAATACGCAATAGTGCCATCCAATCTAACCTCTGCAACCGAAGTGATTTCTAATCGTGCTACTGCATCAAACTCTCAGAAGACTCATTCAACTACAACGCAGCGCAAATCGCAAAATACTGGACGAAAAGAAAAGGCGCAGGCAAAAAGTATTGATTCTTCCAGAAAGAGAGTGAAAACGCGAGTCGGTTAGTGGAGGATTTTCAGGCTCAAAAAGTGGCATAGTTTTCAATTTAAGCAGATAGCCATCTAATTTTTAAAGGCTATCTGCAACCTCATCTGCTTAAATTAATTGTTGTTTAAGGAATCGAACAGCTTGTAGCGTGTAATTTATAGGATACTTCATCCTGTCGGTGGGCTACCGCCCACTCAGCACCCGATAATCTATAAAATAACACCGCTCAAATGAAATGGTTGACACCAGAAGAGGCAGTTGCTGCTGCTAATCTATCGATAACGAGCGAGAAGCTAATTGAGTTCACTCTTCAATCAGAAGATGAAGAAACACTAGAGGAAAGATTTCAAAAATTAGGACTGTTATTTGACCGCGATCGCTGGAAAGCCCAAAAACCTTACTTAGCTCTACTTTCTCCCACTAAAACTCAAAAATCAATAGTTATTGCTTCATCAAATACTACCACGGAATCCAACTCAATAGATAATGATAAATTGGCAGAGAAAGATGAAGAAAATAATCGTTCTGAAACCACAGAATTCAGCAATCTGCAATCCGAACATCAAGAAGAACCTTATATCTTCAAGAAATGTACTGTAGAACTGCACCTAACATTTAAACCTGATGACGGTCATCCAGAAGGACGGGTTGTCATCATCTCAGCAAGCAGCCACGGAGATTTTCCTATTAATGAAAAGATAAGAGAGTCATTCTTAGGAGAATTACCACCACTTCTGAAAGAACTACTGAATGAGCTTGTCGCGGATTTTCCAAACCGACAGGTGCGGCGACAGATTGCTAACGCTCGTAACCAAAAGAAAAGAAGTACCAACCCAAATACAACCAGTAAAAATACTCTACCTACAACTTCTGCTACAGAAAACAAGAATAGCGGAACGCAACTCACACTGTTCGGTATTTAAGCAACACACTCACCTTTGAGAGAAAGGATAATGACTTCAAAAAACAAAGTACTCATTTCCTTCGAGGGACAACAACACCTCGTTGATGAAGAAATAGCCAATGATGATACAGCATTTCTCAGTCTAGTGAGGTACAGTAGCAACAATGAGTAAACCATCCTTTGATGTCATCTAAAGAAAC
>NZ_JBKHUP010000234.1:0-1906 GCF_046565525.1 Coleofasciculus sp.
GGCAATCCAGGTTCCTCCGGGTTGTCACTCGGTAAATCATACATCGTGGGTAAGGTTTGCCGAGGTGAAAGGGGGGGATCAGTTTGAGTGGGAAGGTTAACCATACGTTGAGTGGAAACTATGAAAGGCGGCTTTTAATTACTTCTAGCTCATCAAAACACTTCTGGACAATATTCTTGTTGTGAAAATAATGATCTCTAGCAGTACGATTGGATTTTTCTAATCCTCTTAAATACCTAGCTTTCATACTTACTTCAAAGAGAAATTCATAAGCCTTCTGCAAATCACGCCACGCTTAGAAATTCGATCTAAAATCCAAAGGCTCAACAACGGTGCAAAATCTAAAAAGAAGGCTAATCTCTAATCGCTGACTTGAGGGATTGACAAAACTCCTCAATCGCTTTTAATCCTTCAGCAGGTGTTCCTTCGGCTAAACGCTTCACGAAAGCACTACCCACAATTACCGCATCTGCACCCCACTGTTTCACCTGTCGCGCTTGTTCGGGTTGGGAGATGCCAAAACCGACTCCGATGGGTTTGTCCGTTACCGCCCGCATTTGCTCGAGTAAATCTGGGACACTGGATGCAACTTGGCTTCTCATCCCGGTGACGCCTGTAACGCTGACGAGGTAAATAAAGCCCTGAGATTTTTTCGAGATCGCGTCAATTCTGGCTTTGGGACTGGTGGGTGCGACTAATAAAACCACTTCGATCCCAATTTCAGTCGCAGGCTGGATCAGCGATTCCGCTTCCTCTAAGGGTAAATCCGGCACGACTAACCCGGCTATCCCTGCGGCGGCAATTTGTTTTAAAAAGACTTCAATCCCCCGGTTGAGAATGGGGTTGTAATACATAAATAGAATAATTGGCGCTTTTAGATCGGGGGTAACCTCCTGCGCGATCGCCAGAACATCATCCAATCGTACCCCCCGTTTCAATGCTCGTGTTGCCGCCGCTTGAATCGTCGGACCATCAGCCAGGGGATCGGAATAAGGCACACCTAGCTCTATCATGTCTGCCCCCGATTTGTCAAGGACTCGCAAAGCTTGAGCCGTGGTGACTAAATCCGGGTCACCTGCTGTGATAAAGGGAATAAAGGCGCATTCAGAGCGCTGGCGTAGAGTCTCGAAGCACTGGGAAATTTTGGTCATTGCTCATTGGTCATTGGTTGATTGATTCAGAGTCTTGTTCCAATTCCGCTTGTAACTGGGCAAGTTCTTCTGGGGTCATCTGTTCGAGGCGCTTTTGCAAGACAGCATCCTTATAGTCTTGCAGTTGCTGGTTATAGGTCATCTTATGAGTACCCACTCGGAACAGATAGGTGAATACCCAGCCGAGTAAACCGCCGACTAAGAGTGCTTGACTCCAAATCCCGGCTTTCATCTCGTCTAAACCAGCAACCTGCAACAGGAGATACATAATACCACCAGCCGCAAACACGCCGATGGAAATTCCGATCGCATCAATTCTTCGCATTTTGTAGATTAAGCTTGGATCTGACGCTTCTTGGGGCGGAAGTTCAGGAATGGGCTGAACAGTAACAATCCAGGGAAGAAGAAGAAGACGAGGAAGTACATAAAGCTACGCTCAAAGGAGCTAGCTACATACCAGCGCTGTTTTAGGTAAAAGTACGTGACCAAAGGAACGACTACGAGGTAGAGTCCACCTAAAGCTAGATAGAGTAATGCAACAATCATAAAAACTCCTTCGTTGTGGGAAACCCCGTGTCTTTAGACCGGGGATGAACACGCGATAGCGGTTTAAGAAGCATACCCCTTTCGGGGGTGGAGGGGTATGGTTGCCCCTCCGATGAGGTATGGTTGCCTCAGTCTCCTTTCGGGTAAAGTTAGCTTCGCCAATGTTATCGGTCGGTAACTATCCAAAAAGCACTGTTTCAGTGACCTTA
>NZ_JBKHUP010000235.1:0-1869 GCF_046565525.1 Coleofasciculus sp.
ATGAACTACCCAGACCTACTTCGTTGAGGTCTGGGTTTCTACAACCAGACCAGTAGGGCTGTGTTTCCGACGCTTCGCCTGCCCTAGTTGCTTCATGCTTCCCGTTCGCTTGCGCTTACAAGTTTCTGAAGTAGAGCTAGAGACATCTGCGTCTACGAGGCTCGTTCCAAACCCCGGTAGCTTTCCTAATGCCCACAAAAGCATGACTAAGGCAGCGGCTAAGTCCCTATCCATGGTAAATCCGCATTTATGGCAATGATGAACTCTTTCGTCTAAGGTCTTTTTCTGCTGATTTCCACAGTTAGGACAGGTTTGGGATGGTTTAACTTTGCGAGTGGGAACTTCAACAAAAACCCCACCCGCGTCTTTTACTTTATATTCAATCGCTGACCTTAGCATTCCCATGCCCACATCTAAAATGGATTTGTTTAGTCCGGCTTTTTGCTTTTTGCGCTTACCTTTTTTGGCTTTGCGGGTCATTTTAGAGACTTCTAGTTTTTCTGTAGCAACGAAGCTATTACAGCGTACAATGTCTGTTGCTACTTGGTGTACCCAATTTTGACGCTGATTAGCTACCTTACGGGTTACTTTGCTAATTTTAGCTTGGGTCTTTTTCCACCGACTAGAGCCTTTCTGTTTCTTCTGTCTATTGGGAGCCGTTTTACGACGCTTTCCCTTAGAAAGATGCTTGATTTTCGCCTCAGCTTTTCGCAAAAACTTAGGGGCTTCAATAAAAGAATGGTTTTCCCCATCAGTTATCGCCAACGCTGACTTGCAACCCAAGTCGATGCCAACTGAGCCAAAATCTGTTTGTCTTGTTGCCGCCTGTAGCTCGGTTAAGTTAACGGTGATACTGGCGTACCATTTGCCATTGCGATAAACAATGGTACAAGTTGTCGGAGTCCCCCAAATCCGGGCTTTACCGCGCATCTGGATAGAACCAATTTTGGCTAATTCCAGATAACCGTTATCACCTGTTGTGTGTACCTTCCAACCTGTTTTACTCGGATACGTCCAGCCCGAATAATGCTTAATCGACTTATATTTAGGTCGCTTGGCTAACCCTTTAAACCACCGATTAAAAGCGTAATCAACACGCTTTAACGTAGCCTGCAAAGTCATGCAATTACATTCTTTGTACTCTCCCCAAACTTCCTTGAAAGCAGGCAAAGAGTTTTGCTGCTCAAAGTAATCAACTCGGTAATTAAACCTTTGATACTGGGTAAATCGATTGCAGACAGCAGCGTTATACAGGTCTTTATGCAACTTACGGTGATACCGTAATGTCTGCTCTTGCTTTTTATTGGGGTATAGCCGAAAAGTTACACGTCTTGTTGGCATTGCCGCTTCCTCCTGTTAACATTAATTTAACAGACTCAGGTGGGGGTATGTCAAGTGAAAGCCAGAAAGGGTTCTCATTCCGTATTTTCTGTTCAACTGCATATAGTGTTCGTAACTAAATACAGACGTAAGGTTATTACATCGGGAATGCTGGAGCGATTGCATGAGGTGCTTGCAAATATTTGTATTAAGACAAAGTGCCGCCTTGTCGAGTTCTCAGGAGAAGCCGATCACGTACATCTATTGGTAGACTTTCATCCTGACAACAAACTTTCATCTCTAATTGGCAGCATGAAGTCTGCTTCCAGTCGAATCATCAGAAAAGACTTTGCTGTGGAACTATCACAAACTTATACCAAGTCAGCATTCTGGTCAGGCTCTTATTATGTTGCCTCTACTGGTGGCGCTCCCATTGAGAGAGTCAAAGCTTACATTAAATCCCAAGAAGCACCTCAAGATTAACCCTGAGCGAAGTCGAAGGGTTGATTGCCTTCGTTCCTCCGGCAATCCGCTATCCCTCCCCACCCT
>NZ_JBKHUP010000236.1:0-1818 GCF_046565525.1 Coleofasciculus sp.
CGGCTAAAACCCTTGTCTGGTGGTGATGTGATTATGGAGCAAGAGGAAGGGGGGGAAAGCGATCGCGCCCTGAAGGGAGTCGGCTAAAACCCTTGTCTGGTGGTGATGTGATTATGGAGCAAGAGGAAGGGGGGGAAAGCGATCGCGCCCTGAAGGGGGTCAGCCAAAACCCTTGTCTGGTGGTCATTGGTCAAACTTTGGACTTTGGACTTTGGACAAAAAAACTACATTTGCGTAGCTTTTACGCAAATGTAGTTTGAACTTAATTAAGAGGAATCAATTTGACTATGACCGAAAAGTTTTACTCGTCTTTAACTCCCTCATTTTCCCCCGAGATATCCGGCTCAGTTTCTCCCCCAAAACAAACATCTAAATAACTTTCCTGGAGAGAATTAATAACTCTTTCCAATTCGTCGATAAGTCCCCTTATTGTTACTTTCTCCACAGCATCAATATGAGCCTTACTTCCCGCTTTTACTAAATATAAGTATTTGCTTTTTTTATTCTTGTCACTAGCCCTAGGAAAATCGGCTCCAGGGCGTTAGCTTACAATCTTACAGATTAAACCACTCCTCTATGATAATTAGGTTTGCGTATATTTTACGCTGATTAACTTGCAGACCCTAATTGATGGATATAGTCGTTTCAATTTAATCCGAGCATCTTCAGTCGTAAATTGCCAATCTACTTGAGATGCGGTCTGATTTCTACGTTTTTCCCAAGCAGCTACTTCCTCTTTTAACAGTTCCTTTTCTGGAATACGTCGGTCAAGGCATTGTCGAGTTAAAACACTCAATTCAATTTCAGCCATATTCAACCAACTTCCATGCTTAGGGGTGTAATGAAACTCCAGCTTATCAAGAATACGTCTAGCTTCAGCCGGAGGAAAGGCTTTGTAAAGAGATGCTCCCAGGTGGGTATTGAGGTTGTCTTGAACAATTTTAATTTTCTCAGCTTTAGGATAACGTTCATCCACCAGATACTTCATCTGTTGAGCATAGTCAATTTGAGTGCGTCGGTCAGTAACTTCTACATGTCTCCAACCAGTTAAAGGCTCAAAAAACATGAAAAGATTGCAAACCCCCTCTCGCTCATATTCATAGTCAAACCGTTCAATCTGTCCGGGTTCTACTGGTAAAGGCTTCCGGGTTTCTGAAATTAACTGTTTTGAGCTTTCATCAAAACAGACCAAGGGATAATCCGGGTCATAACCACTGGTATAAAGTTGTAAAACCTCTTCCATTTGGCAGACAAATTCCGCATTAGCTTCCGGTGGAATCACCCAAGATTCGTTCAACCATGGCTTAAGTTCGTTTTTTTTAACACTTGTCGCACGCTTTCATGAGAAATGCTCTCTACATACCCCAATACCACCATTTGGTCGGCCAGCAGTCGTAATGTCCAATGTTTATATCCTGGGGGGGCTTTAGAGCAGGTAAGCGCGATCAAATGAGCTTCTATCTCTCCATCTAATCGCCGTCGCTTCAATGAATGCTTCTTTCGAGGAGTAAGTGCATTATCTAAGCTCTCTTCCACAAATCGTTGCCTCACTCTCTCAATGGTTCGGGTGCTGATATTCAAGGCATCACTGATACCTTTATCTGTCCATCCCCCATCCGGATGATTGACATCGGCTTTGAGCAGGATACGAGCATGATTGATTTTGGCAGCAGCTGCTTTTCCGGTTTTGGTTAGTTGTTCTATTGTTTGACGTTCTGATGGAGTCAGGGAGACAATATATCGCTTGGCTGGCATAGCTTATGGATTGGTAGATATACAATTCTATTATCCGTCAAACTTGGCTTGACAGACCACTAG
>NZ_JBKHUP010000237.1:0-1785 GCF_046565525.1 Coleofasciculus sp.
TCTACATTAGAAGGACGTAATAAGAGCTACTAATAAATGATGCCCACAGAAAATATATAAAGGAGCATAGCACACCCAGGGTAAGCTCATCTAATTTAGTATAAATTGTACTTGACAAAAGTCAGAGTCATTGTGGAGCAAGAGAAGGGTTTGCGATCGCGCCCCTAACGGGGTGAATCAAAAACCTTGTCGGGCGGTCATTATGGAGCAAGAGGAAGGGGTTTGCGATCGCGTCCCTAACGGGGTGAATCAAAAACCTTGTCGGGCGGTCATTATGGAGCAAGAGGAAGGGGTTTGCGATCGCGCCCTGGATATGGGTCAACCTGACTTGCACAAGCAAACCGATAAAAAATGTACTTGACATAGCTAGCTTGCATAAGTGAGATTACAGCAATGTGCTCACCCTTACAACTCCAGGAATGAAGCTTTATGTCTGAAGGATTTGAAACGCAATCGGAGCAAGCCAAGAAAAGTAATCGTCATCAGCCAAAGCCAAAAGAAGCCATATCAATTGAAGTTGTTCAACAGAGTTTAGTCAAGAATTTTTCTGACATAAGAGATCCAAGAGTAGAGCGAACAAAGAAACATCAACTCACCGATATTTTAGTGATTGCGATTCTTGCCGTCATCGCCGGAGCGCAAGGGTGGGAAGATATTGAAAATTACGGGATCAGTAAGCAGCAGTGGTTAGAAGAGTTTTTAGCACTACCAAACGGAATTCCCTCCGATGACACCTTCCGACGGGTATTTGAGTTCATCAACCCAGAAGAATTGAATCGTTGCTTTCTCAAATGGGTAGAAACTCTGATGACCAAGATGGGAGGAGAGGTAATTCCCATAGACGGAAAGACAATTAGGGGTTCTTACGACCGAAATCAAAGAAAATCAGCACTGCATATGATTAGCGCCTGGGCAAGTGAACAAAACTTGGTATTGGCACAGATGAAAGTGGAAGATAAATCTAACGAAATTACAGCTATTCCTGCCTTATTAGAATTACTAGATATCACCGGTGCTATTATCACCATTGATGCGATGGGAACTCAAACCGAAATTGCTCAAAAGATTATCGAAAAGAAAGCGGATTATGTCCTGGCACTCAAGGCAAATCATCCGACTCTCTACCACCAGGTTAAAACATGGTTTGAACAAGCTTCGGCACAGAATTTTCAAGGCATTGATGTCAGTTATGATCAACGTATTGAAAAAGGACATTATCGCACGGAAATCCGTCAAGTCTGGTCGGTTCCGGTTTCTGCTATTGGCGAACTTTACCAACCCCGACTTTGGGTAGGAATTCAAAGCGTTGTTATGGTTGTCCGGGTGCGCCGTCTTTGGAATCACACTACTCGTGATGTTCAGTTTTATCTGACTTCTTTACACAGTGATGCACTATTTTTAGGTCGAGCTATCCGCAAACATTGGGGTATCGAAAACCAGGCTCATTGGACTCTTGATTGTACTTTCGCAGAAGATTCTTGCCGTATTCGCTCCTTCCACAGTCCTCGGAATTTTTCTCTGCTCCGACGCATTGCTCTTAATGTTCTCAATCGCGAACAAACTTACCAACGTAGTCTCCGACAAAAAATGAAACGGACTGCTATGGATAACGATTATATGATTCGAGTTCTTTCCTCGTGTTTCATTGACTCTACCTTAAATTCCTCTAAGTCCTTATGTCAAGCCTAATTTAGATGCTCTTACCCTGATAGCACACCCCTTTATAATAAGTATTGAAAAATGCTCCCTCTTGACAACCATGAACTTGGTCATCGGTCACATCCA
>NZ_JBKHUP010000238.1:0-1762 GCF_046565525.1 Coleofasciculus sp.
CGCTTGGCTGGCATAGCTTATGGATTGGTAGATATACAATTCTATTATCCGTCAAACTTGGCTTGACAGACCACTAGTAATACCAAGATAGTGGATCTAGCTAATGCCTTTAGTATTAATGGTAGGCGATTAGTACCAGATGCGGTTGTATTTTCTACTGGTTTCCATGAATTTAGGCGTGAAGAAAAAAATACTTATTTCTTAAAATTAACAAAAAAGACATGGGATGACTTAACCTATAAAACTACATTCAATTGTGCGTTACCTGATGATTCTGAAGTTGAATTAAAAATAGCCTATGAAGGTCAACCTACATATCACCATACTTTTGAAGAGTTAGAAAAAGTTTATAACACTCAAAACAAACAACTCATTATTAATTTCCAATTACCTAGCAATTTTTATTCTTTTTGGGAAATAGATATTAAACAGTTAAGTTTCAAATCGCTAGATATGATGTTTAGGCTAAATCACGTTTTTTACGTGGCTTTAAATAAAGCCATCTTTACTCCCAATCAATTTGAGAAATTTTTGTTTGATGAGTTTGGTTTTAATCAAAACAATGTCTTTAATAACTCCTTGTTTAGACGTAAAACAATATTTTTAACAAGCCAAGAATTAATTGATGGATTTACAAATTTTTGCAACAAAGTATGCTCTTTGAAAGTGATTGATATAAAATACTTATCCCTAGCCTACTGTCGCGATATTAAGAATCGCCGTTCTTTTAAAGAAGAAAGTATCAGAAAACAATTTGTCTATGAATATCTATTGCAGCAATTTTTTGGTGGCAATGATAGTTTTAAGGATTTAGAGATTAAGAGTGAGTTCTGGATACCTTCCTATCAAAATGATTCGGGGATATTCAAGGAAGTTGAGCCAGAGTACCTAGAGGGATATATTAGTTTAAAAAATATAAATTTTGCCGCTATTGCTAATAGCTACTTAGATTAGCCGAAATGTCATCAACAAAAACACAACTCCTGCAACGAATAGAAGCATTGGGGCTACAGCAAGCCCTCTTTCCCGCAAATGGAGAGCCAATTAATGAAATTGTATACCAGCTCGAAAACCTCAATCCCATTCCCAACCCACTCCACCCCAATTCTCTCCCCTCTCTACTCGGTAACTGGGAATTGATCTACGCCTCAAGAGGAACCGTTGTTACCCGCCAGCTTGCATCAATTCCCGATTTGGGGGGAACCCTAAAAATCAAACGGGTGTGGCAAACGTTAGTTGCAGGTGATACCCAGAAAATCTGTGCCTCTAACGGCGCATTTCTAGACTTACCTCTGCTAGGAGAGTGGCGGTTACAAGCTGATGGCGTTTGGACGTGGGATACTCCCGATCGCACTGCTAATGTTACCTTCAATGCATTCTCTCTACAAGCAACCAAACCCTTTAGTCTGGAAAACTGGAGGCTTCCTGAATTGAAAATCCCAGTCTGGGAATTTTTCCGCAATCAGGCTTTATGGACAACCTCCTACCTCGATCCAGAAATCCGGGTAGGACGAGGTGCAACAGGCAATCTGTTTGTATTTCGTCGTCGCGATCGCTTTTCGTAAAAAATTAAGGTTCTAGATTCAGTCACTAACAACTCTAGTCGTTGTTGGCGTTCTTACCCAAACAATAAAGCCCTCTTTTTTTGAATAAAAGAGGGCTTTATTAATAAAATGAGAAGTCTGGCATCGAGCTATTTTCCCAGGGGGCTACCCCCAAAGTATCTTCGCCGCAGCAACGTTTCACAGCCGAGTTCGGGATG
>NZ_JBKHUP010000239.1:0-1757 GCF_046565525.1 Coleofasciculus sp.
CCCCTTTTAGAAAAAGGGGGATTCTGCGGAACTCACATTCCACATATCCTGAGAAAACAGTTCTAATTGTCTTCCCAGGTTCCCAGGCACACGACGCTTACCCTTACGGGTGTCGTGTTTTCTCCCTTTAGGCGTTGTTAATTCAACGCTGGGCGTTTCAAACAGATTTAACTGCTTGGGTTTCCCACAGTCCATGGGTACCTTTTTCGTTACTAATTTCAAGCCATATTCAACAACAGCTTTATGCTTGATATTTCGTGCTGCTTGCTTGTCCGAATGGTCGAAGTGTCCACACCTGGTACAGATAAAACGCTCTCTGTCCCGGTTTGCTTTATCTATATGACCACAGGCACTGCACTCTCTGGATGTGTCTCGCGGGTTGACTTTGAGCAAGATCTTTCCTGACTTCGCAGCCACGTACTGAATCTTATTAATCAACTCTCCCCATGAAGCATCCAAAATGGAGCGATTTAAACCCCGCTTGGTTGATTGACCATTGGGTAAAAATTTCCCCGTCCCTTCCTCTAATTTGGGTTTACACCGTCTCACCATTCCTTGAATGTTGAGATCTTCTACTACAACTGCGTCAGCTTTTTTGACCAGCTTATTGGCAACCTGCCACTGATAGGCACTTCTGCGGTTAGAGATTTTACTGTGTAGCTTGGTAACTGAAGCAACCCGTTTCTTGCGATTGGCAGAGCCTTTCTTCGCCCGACTGACACGCCGTTGGCGAATCTTCAGGGTTCGCTTAGTCTTCTGATTAGTGGCAAATCTGGGGTTGGGAATATCGCTCCCATCGGAGCAATGCACCAGCTTAGTTAACCCCATGTCCAGCCCAACCGCCGTTTTAACTTCGGAAGTTGGTCGAGGAGTAGCCATTGGGACTGACTTGTCCTCTAAGCGCACACTTATGAACCATCCATCGGTTCGGCGACGAATTGTAACGCTTCTAACGGCAAACCTATCAGGGATGGGGCGGGAGTTGAAAAAGCGCATCCAGCCGATTTTAGGCAGATAAACCTTGCGCCCTTTAAACTTGACCCGACCTGGCTTGTACTCGAACGACCGGAAATTACTGCGGTTTTTAAACGCTGGAAAACCCCGCCCATCAAAGAAGTTTTTATAGGCAGTGTTTAACCGAGCGATATTACGCTGTAGAACGTCCGAGTCGATTGACTTGTACCAAGGACGGGCAGCTTTCAGGTCTACCAGTGCGGCATCCTGAATCGTGCCAGCATTTCGTTTTTTGCCGTTGTTTTTCCAGGGATTACCTGTTGCACCATTCTTAACGATGCAGCAGGTCAATGGGTAAGCTTCGGCTTTAGTCCTTAAACTGCAATAGGGTCCCTGGATGAATTGTTGATGGTAGGTTTCAATTCGGTCAGCCAAACACCAGTTGTACGTCCCTCTAAGCCGATCAAGCCACGACTGCATTTTGGCTTCCTGGCTGCCAGATGGACGTAGTTTGTAGACGTAGCTTAAAATCATAGATGGCTAAACACTGTCGCCATATCTGCGCTATCAACAAAATATCATAGCATAATTTGACTGATATGCAGCAGTACAGAAAAAGCAACCACTCGGTTTCTATGGTCAATTACCATTTAGTTTGGACGCCAAAACGACGAAAAAAGGTGTTGACTGGAGAAGTAGAAAAGCGATTACGAGATATTATTTGGCAGGTTTGCCAAGAAAAAGAGTGGGTGGTTATAGCCTTGGAGATTATGCCTGATCATGTTCATCTGTTTGTCAATACT
>NZ_JBKHUP010000240.1:0-1756 GCF_046565525.1 Coleofasciculus sp.
TTTATAGAAACGCCGTAAAACCCACATCCTTTTAGGTGTGGGATATAAGGCGGGTCATCGGAGGTACTCCAGATGACCAAACTATCTGGTCTTCTGATTTTCAATGTAACGCTTAACCGTCTCACTACTGACATTTCCCGCCGTTGAACAAAAAAAGCTTCTAGTCCACATACTTGGAAGCTTTTTTAAATGGGGGAATTCGTCTCTTAATTTGTAAGCTGTTGCTCCTTTGAGTCGATGCATAATGTTTGACGGCGCCACCGTGGGAGGGCAGTTAAGGAATAGATGCACATGGTCAGGCATCACCTCCAAGGCAATAATCTGACAATCTAGCTCTATAGCTTTTGCTCTTAGTAATTCCTCGAATCTTTGAGCCACTTGACCTACAAGCACAGGCTTGCGGCGTCTTGGTATCCAGACAAAGTGATAGTTGATCAACGTAACTGACGTGTTGGCGTGACGATAATCTTGTCCCATTGGTCTTGACAAATGGTCTAAAGACCAATATCTTAGACAAGAGGGAGGAAAAAAGCAATGCTGGTTCTCGAATATAAAGTCAAGGCAAAACCACAGCAATACAAAGCTATTGACGAAGCTATCAAAACGGTGCAGTTCATTCGCAACAAAGCAATTCGCTATTGGATGGATGCACCCAAGGATGCTAAAATCAATCGGTTCGCTTTAAATAAATATTCGACAGAACTACGCAATGAGTTTGCCTTTGTCAAAGACCTAAACTCAATGGCGGTACAAGCGGCTACTGAGAGAGCTTGGCTTGCTATTGCTCGGTTTTACGATAATTGCAAGTCGAAAAAACCTGGAAAGAAAGGTTTTCCTAGATTTCAGAAAAACAACCGTTCAGTGGAGTACAAAACTAGCGGATGGAAGCTTCATTCCACAAAGCGACGCATTACTATTACCGACAAGAAAGGTATTGGTGAACTCAAGCTTTTAGGGAAGTGGGATATTCACACTTACTCAGTTAAGTCTATCAAGCGAGTTCGTTTAGTGCGTCGCGCTGATGGGTATTACTGTCAGTTTTCTGTAGATGCTGAATGTGTTGATATTCAGTCACCTACAGGTCAAGAAATTGGTTTAGATGTCGGTTTGGAGTATTTCTATACTGACTCAAACGGACACCATGAACCTAACCCAAAGTTTCTCAGGAAAGCCGAATCTAGCATAAAACACGCTCAGCGTTGCATCTACAAGAAAATCAAAGGTTCGTCAGGACGCCGTAAGGCAAGGAGCCAATATTCCAGAAAACACTTAAGAGTAAGTAGGCAACGTACCGAACACGCTAAGAGACTGGCGCGTCACGTTTGCAAGTTTAACGACTTAGTAGCCTATGAAGACTTAAGGGTAGCAAATTTACTCAAAAATCACTGTCTGGCAAAGTCGATAGCTGATGCTAGTTGGTATCAGTTCAGACAGTGGTTAGAACACTTTGCTAAAAAGTTGGGAAGACGGGCTATTGCCGTTCCACCCCAGTATACAAGCCAGGAATGTAGTCAGTGTAAGGTAATTGTGAAAAAGTCCCTTAGCACCAGGACTCACGTTTGTTTGTGTGGGTTGATTCTGCAAAGAGATTGGAATGCGGCTATCAATATTTTGCTCAAGGCAAAATCTAGGGATGGGCAATCCCGAAGTAACGCTACAGGAGTTGGAGCCTCTACGCTACTTGGCGCAAGCCTGGTAGAGCAAGTTCTGACGATGAATGTAGAATCCCACGCGCTTTAAGCCGTGGGAGTGTCAA
>NZ_JBKHUP010000241.1:0-1735 GCF_046565525.1 Coleofasciculus sp.
TGTCACGAACCCAACGCTGACCGATACGAGCGGTACAGCGTGGGCTTGAGAGAAATCTTGTGCCTTCGTGATTAGCCTCAGTATTCCGACGAAAGCAAGGAATACTACGTTGAGCGGAAATATATAGGCACCGTGAAGTACAGGGTTGGCAACCCGTTTCCTAGCTTCACGCCCTGCGGTTTTCATTAAACATTCCTGTTGGGTAGGGAAAGTGTGAAAACATCAAAACTCCGATGAACATTGGCGAAGGTAACCACACCCCCAGGTGAAAACCTACTTCTTAGGTCTATGAAAGTCTACGTTCTCAACAAGCATGGGCGTCCCTTGATGCCCACAACCCCTAGAAAAGCTAGATTGTTACTCAAAAATGGTAAAGCCAAAATCGTTGGACGTGACCCGTTCACTATTCAGTTAATTTATGGCTCCTCTGGGTACACTCAACCTGTGGACTTAGGGATTGATGCTGGCTATCAACACATTGGTTTTAGTGCTGTTAACGAAAAAGAAGAGGTACTGGGCGGTGAACTCAAGATGCTGGAAGGGGTGTCCGAAAGGATTGCCGAAAAGCGCAAGTATCGTCGTACCCGTCGCAACCAATTACGGTATCGCCAACCTCGTTTTTCTAACCGAAAAAGGGACGAAGGTTGGTTAGCACCCTCTATCCAGCACAAGCTCGATACTCACCACCGTCTTATCGGCAAAATCTGCCGTATTCTTCCTGTTAAGACTGTGACTATCGAAGTCGCCGCCTTTGACATCCAGAAGATTAAAAACCCCACAATAGAAGGGAAACAATACCAATATGGGGAACAGTACGGCTTTGACAATTTGCGGGAATACATTTTACACAGGGATGGGCATAAGTGCCAGAATAAAGACTGTAAAAACAAGGCGAATAACCCTATCCTACAAGTTCATCACCTGGGCTTCTGGAAGAATCCACCCGACCGCACAGATAGACCCGGAAATTTGATCACCCTGTGTACCAAGTGTCATACTTCCAAAAATCACAGCAAGAAAGGCTTCTTATTTGGATGGCAACCCAAACTCAAGTCATTCAAAGGGGAAACCTTTATGACAATGGTGCGATGGCGTTTAACGGATGAGGGTCTCTTGCAAGCTACTTTTGGTTACATCACCAAAGGGAAGCGTCGGGAGTTAGAGATAGAAAAATCTCACCACAATGATGCTTATGTCATTGCTGGTGGGACAACTCAGACCCGTGTAGTTAAGCCATTAATGCTCGAACAAATTCGTCGTAACAAGCGGTCATTAGAGCAGTTTTACGATGCTAAGTATCGTGACAAAAGAGACGGAGAAATCCGCTCTGGTAGCGAGTTATCTTCTGGTCGTCGAACCAGAAATACAAATCTCAACGATGAAAACTTAAGGCAGCATCGGGGTCATAAGGTGAGTGCTGGACGCCGTTCCATTAAGAAGAAACGGTATCTCTACAAGCAACATGACTTCGTTCTGTTTGAGGGACGTATTTATCCTGTTGTCGGAGTCCAAAATTTGGGAACTCGCCTCAGCTTAAAACCAGAACCCGAATGTAAGAGTAAGTACAAAACGGCGGCAATCAACAAAGTTAAACCTTTAAAAAGAAGAGGAGGAATCTGTGAGCAACAAGCAGAACTTGGAGAATTCGGGGCATTTAACCCCACAAATTCTCCCGCCATTCCTCTCGACGCCGACAAGCGCGGTACGGCGCGAGGCTCCTGGCGGTTTAGCTGAA
>NZ_JBKHUP010000242.1:0-1707 GCF_046565525.1 Coleofasciculus sp.
CTTGGGTAAGACTCTGGCTCCACCCCTAATAATCAAGGCAACCTTTTCACTCACAAGGGTGAACCTGAATCCTTACATTCAGTTTCTGGGGTGAGGTTGAGATTGCGATAGATTTGCTCAATGGGAAAACTTAGATTGATGCTTTTGAGTTCGATGGTGTCGCCGGGTTGGTAGTTGACGATCAGCCATTCGCCTGTATCTTTTTTGTGATACAAATCGATTTCCATGCGGGTGGAACTGACTAACAAATAGTCTTTTAGGGCTGGATTATGGCGATACATTCTAAATTTGCTGCCTCGGTCGTAGGCTTCGGTGCTGGGGGAAAGAACTTCAACGATTAGGCAGGGATAGGTAATGTATTGGGTTGTGGTTTTATCGCGATCGTCGCAGGTGACGCTGGCATCGGGGTAGGTGTAGTTATTAGTCTCAACAATATTAATTTTGATGTCAGAATTGCCCGTGATGCAACTGCTATTTTTTAGGTGATTATCAAACATGGCTGTAAGTCTAATGGCAAGGCGACCATGATTAACACTGCCGCCACCCATGGCATAAACTTGACCGTCGATCAGCTCGTGTTTTTCGAGTTGCTGTTCTTCCCAAGTGAAGTATTCTTCGGGGGTTAGGGTGGGGAATTTTTCTGGGGCTGCGATCATGGTTTTGTGACCTCTTCAGTTTGTCGCGGATTGGGGGTAGTTTAGCTCTGGGTTATTTGGTTTGATTTTAACAAGCTAAACAAACATTTTTTGGAGTAAGCCTTTTTTGATGTGTTTTTCGAGTTGGGTTTTTAGGTTGGCGCTGAGGTCGGCGGCGTTGCGGATGGTGACGGGTTCGTAGCCGAGTCCGCTCAGTCGGTCGATCAGGTTTTGCTCTAGCTGTGCCTCAGATTGAATCATGGTGGTTTACTCTGCGTTTAATCGTTCTTGTTCATCAAGGAAGTCTTGGAGTTGGATTTCGTAGTCTTCATAGTAGAGGGTGTAGAGGGCTTGGCTGTAGAGTAGTTTGCCCTCGTAGGGATATTCTTCGTCTAGGAAGTCATTGAATTCTGGATTGTCTTCATAGCTCACTCTATCGTCCTCAATCTCAACTTCTTTGTCTGACTTTTCTAGTGAAAAGCTAAAAAAAGAAGATATAAAGTAACGAGATAAACTTTCGGTTATCTCCCTCAGAAGTCGAGATAAATCTTGATCGCTGATCAGCTCTTTAGGAATACATTTACCATGTGAAAAATCTCCTCTTGTATCCCTCAGCTTCCTAATTGGCTCCATTAATTTTGTAAGTCTTCTAACAAAATTATTTTCGTGCATATCGTCATTTTTCTTGAGTAAATGCGCTGTTTTTGATACCAATTTATCAGTATTAAGTTTCTCTACTTCTTCTAAGCTTAGATCGGAACTAATTTGTGTGATAATTGTCTTACAAATACTTTGGAGGAGCGCATTACAGCAGTCTGCACTGACTCCTGTGTTTAAGTCATGGTGATAGTTTTCAATGGCGCTGATAAATTCGCCAAATGCGCCATAGTATTGGAAGTCAGGAAACTCCGTGAGGTGTCTTTTTACTAGGGTTTCTAAACTTTCCATAGCACCTACATAAACATTTTTTGGAGTAAGCCTTTTTTGAATTCTTCTACAGCATTTCTCAGTCTAGTGAGGTACAGTAGCAACAATGAGTAAACCATCCTTTGATGTCATCTAAAGAAACTTG
>NZ_JBKHUP010000243.1:0-1697 GCF_046565525.1 Coleofasciculus sp.
GATGCTAATGGGAATCCAGTAACATCGGTAGCAGCAGATGAAACGGTTACTCTGTCTTGGACAGTATTTAATAGTAGTACCACGGCAACGGCAGGAGCAGATTGGTTCGATAGGGTTTATATTTCCCAAGATACAACCCTTGATAGTTCGGATACTTTATTACTGAGCGAATATACAAGTTCGTTTACACCGTTGGCAGCGGGAAATGACTATACCATTAACCACAATGCGACTATCCCAGAAATTGCTACAGGGGATTATTTCTTCCTGTTTAAGGCTGATGGCAGTGAGCAACAACAAGAAGCCGATGAAACGGATAATATTACGGCAATTCCGATTCAGATTAGTCCGCCTGCTGACTTGGTAGTCAACTCCGTAACCGCACCAGTAACAGCCAACTTTGGTGATACCATCACTATTGATTGGCAAGTTGCCAACTCAGGAATAGGAACGACTACCAGAACATGGCGCGATCGCGTCTTTCTTTCTAGTGATAATACCATCAGTACAAATGATACTATCTTACTGACCGAATTTGCTCCGACGACTCTCGCTTCAGGTCAAACCTACAATCAGTCGGTATCCGTTACTTTACCCTTAAATAACTCCATTCAGGCGGGGACTTACTTCCTTTTAGCTCAGACGGATAACCTTGAGCAACAGTTCGAGACGAATGAAACCAATAATGTTAACTCAACCCAAATTGAACTGACGATTCCGCAGACACCCGACTTAATTGTCAGTAATATTAGCGCTCCGACTACCGCTGTGTCAGGACAAGGAATAGAGGTTTCTTGGACATTGACGAATCAAGGGGATGGCACAGCTAGTGGCACTTGGATTGACCAAGTTTTCCTGTCTGATAATCTCACAGTTGGTAACGATCAATTCCTGGATTCCTTTACTTTTACCGGGACTCTTGCACCCGGAGAATCGACAACTCGCACCCAGGTAGTAACTGCGCCAATCGATTTAGCAGGCGATCACTATTTCGTCGTTAACACAGATACAAATAACCAAATTTTTGAATTTACCGAGGACAATAATAACAGCGCGATCGCTGACCAGGCAATTAGCCTAGAATTGTCCCCTACTCCTAACCTCCAAGTAACCAGTGTTACGACGCCGACAACAGCCTTCTCTAGTCAGGAAACCGTTATAGAGTGGATTGTTACTAATAACGGCACAGCGGCTACCAGTACACCAACTTGGACAGATCAAGTCTGGTTATCTCTAGACCAAACCTTAGATAACAATGACACGTTCTTGGGAAGAACAACGAATCCCAGCTTCCTGAATGTAGGCGAGAGTTATCGTAACAGTCTTACCGTTACGCTACCCCAAGGAATTGATAGTGATTACTTTTTCATTGTCCAAACTGATGCCGGGAATCAAGTCTTTGAATTAAATAACGAAACTGACAATAATGGAGTTAGTCAAATCCTCACTATTAATGACATTAACGAATCTCCCACAATTACCTCTAGTTCTACCGCTAACCTAGATGAAAACACGACTCTAGTTACCACCATTACTGCAACTGATCCTGATGGCGATATTCCTACGTTCTCGATTACCGGAGGAACCGATAGTAGTCTCTTTACCCTTGATGCCAACACAGGAGAATTAAGCTTTAACAACCCTGCCAACTTCGAGACTCCCCTAGATGCCGATGGAAATAACAGTTACGACGTAGA
>NZ_JBKHUP010000244.1:0-1644 GCF_046565525.1 Coleofasciculus sp.
TCAGAGGCTTTGGCTTGACTATCGGCATCAAGTTCTGAGCCTTTATTTTTCCCCTCCGCATCAACTTCAGAGGCTTTTGATTGACTATCGGCATCAAGTTCTGAGCCTTTATTTTTCCCCTCTGCATCAACCTCAGAGGCTTTCCCTTTCCCCTGACTATCTATTTCTACACTCTTACCCTGCGCCTGACGATTAACCCCTGATTGTTTCTCCGCCGCATCTCCCTGAAGTTCACTCTGCTTCGCCGACGCATCCCCCCGCAAGCCGTCTAAAATCCCTCGCGCCCATTCAATCGGATTTTCTAGTTTTGCCTGAATAATGGTTGCTTGGGAGTCAGAGGTAGGGCTGATTCCTATCGGTTGACGCTGAATCAGTAAGGGTTGTACTGTCTCCTCTTCTTTGTCTTGTTCACAAGCAGCACAGGCGCGTTGAATGGTATCAGGTTCACTGGGTTGAGAAACTTCGACACCGGGCTTATCCTGAGTATCCAACGACTTCGCGATCGCATCTCCTCCGGCTACGGTTTCTGATTCGGGTGATTTAGGCGTTGGCGTTTCCTGAGTCTTGTCTCCCTTCGCCGTCAATTGTTCGGGTTGCTTTTCCGTCTGAGGCGATTCCGATACAGGCTGGGGTTTAGCAGATTCCGGCGTCTGAGACACCTGTGCTGGCGTCGCTGAGGATTTAGCCTCTGTATCTGACGGTTTCTGTAGTTCTCCCTTACCCTGAGATGCAGGTGCAGCCTTAGGTTCAGGGCTTTTCACAGCGGGTGCGATCGCCTGAGAAATTGGCTCGGCTTCTGGTGGCTTTTCCGGTGTCTGAATGGCGGCTATTTGCGCTTGTGCCGATTGTAATGCCGTTTCCAGGGTTGTCTTCAAATCCCCATCCCCAGGTGTTGGTTCCGGCGCTGACGCTTCATCATTGGTGACTTGGGCTTGCGCCATTTGCCAAGCTTCCGTTAAAGAGGGGGATTCCGCTTTCTCTGGCGTTGCTGTGGCGGGGGTTTCCTTCGCTGCTGCTTCAGTATTTGGAGAACTATCTGAAGTTTGGGCGTTTTCCTGGTTGGTTGGAGTGAGTGACGCCGTTTCCGTTAACTGTTCCGGTGTGGGTTCTGTTTTTGACTCAATCTCGGAGGATTCAGGTTTAGATATTTTCTGATTCGGTTCAGCGATAGGGGGTTCTGAGGGTTTTGACTCTGGTTCGGCTACAGGTTCAGTCGGTGCAGATTCAGCTTCGGGTTGAGGCGCAGTACCTTCTGTCTCTGGTTTAGGTTCTTTTGTGGGCGCTGGGGTAGCTGGGGATTCAGTTGAATTATCTTGTGCTTTGGGTGTGGTGACTTCAGGTTTTGGCGCTGGCGCAACTTCGGGTTGAGTTTCAGTACCTTGTGTTTCCGGTTTCGCGTCTGTGGCGGGTGCGGGTTGAGGAGGTGGCTCGATTTTCCCTTGGGATTGATTCGACGATTGGGGTTCAACAGGAGCAGGTTTTTGTACCGCTTGAGTCTCTGTCTCTGTGACTAACGGCTTATCCACCTTGTCTTGTGCAACATCTGGTGAAGTTTCCGTTAGCTGGAATTCTGCACCTGTGGCTGTTTGAGCATTAGGCGGTGGAAGTTCTTTAGCCGGAAGTGGCGGGGAATTCTTATCTACA
>NZ_JBKHUP010000245.1:0-1569 GCF_046565525.1 Coleofasciculus sp.
TAGTCGTGCAGCAGCAACTAGTAATAGAGCAGTTAAAGCAAGAAGTAGTTCGCCTCAAAGCCAGCCTTCAAAAAGACAGTACAACATCCTCAAAGCCCCCCTCAACTGACCTGCTCAAAAAACCGGAAAAACCGAAAAGCGATGCCAAAGACTTGTCCCAACCCAAAAGGAAGCCAGGAGGGCAACCAGGTCATCAGGGAAAGACTCGTAAAGGCTTTAAACGAGTTGACCGATATGAAATTCTCAAGCCTCAACAATGTATGGATTGTGGCAGTGTAGAATTTGTCGAAACTCCAGTAGCCATACAGAGGCAGCAAGTCGCTCAATTGGTAGAGCGTCCGATAGAGGTAGTAGAATACCAGCGACACAGTTGTACTTGTGCCAGGTGTGGTCAAACCCAAACGGCTTGCTGGCCAAAAGATATTGTGCCCGGTCAAGACTTGAGTGTGAGACTACAAGCCTTTTTGGTGTGGTTAGGGAATTATGGTCATCTGTAGAGATGAAAAGCAGCAAGAACTGCTCAAGGAACTCGGTGGGGTGGAGATTGGGGTCGGAACTCTGGCGGCGACCAACGCCAGAATGGCCGATGCTCTCAACAACAGCGTTGACCAATTACGAGAATGGGTCAAGAAACAACCCGCCGTACATGTAGATGAATCCCCCTGGCCCGTACTCGGACTAAAAGAATGGTTGTGGGTAACAACGGGTAAGTCGTTCTGCCTGTTTCATCCGGGTGATACACGCTCACGGGCAGAATTAGTAACTCAGCTAGGGGAAAGCTTTGACGGTGTACTTAGCACAGACGACTACAGTGTTTATAACGGCTACAGCGCTCAAGCCCAACAAAAATGTCTAGCCCATCTGTTGCGTCACTTTAAACAAGTTGTTAAGTTGAATCACGGTAACAATCCAGCATTAGGACAAGCATTCATTGAGTTACTTGAAGAAGCTTTTGCCCAACACAAGCAATGGCGACAAACACAAGATGATAGTGCCTATCGCACTTGGGCGGCTGGGTTTAAGCTACGAGTAGAGCTAAGTATACAGCAATGGATAGGGCAGGCGGGCTATGAGGCGGGGAAATTGCTACGTTCTCTGCGAGACAAAGCACAGCAATGGTGGTACTTTCTTGAGCATCCTCAAATCCCACCGGACAATAACCTGGCTGAACGTTCTTTACGTTTAGCCGTGACCAAGCGTAAAGTCAGTGGCGGGTCACGTTCGATGGCACGATTTCAACAAACGGCTGACTTACTCACCGTCATACAGACTTGCAGACGACAGGGACGCTCGGTGCTTGAATTTTTTCAACAAGCTTTAAGGGAACAAGTAGAGTTGTCTCAATCGACTTGTTCCCTTTTACCCGAACCAATTCCTTGAATGGCTTATATAGTCCATTACAGGTTTATGAATTACTTGGCTCTACTTTTAGGTCAATCGCTATGTCAGGAGTGCCAAAAGTAGCCTGACAGCATGAGCCGATATGACTTGAGTCCCTTTCAAAGTTATTTGGTCACGGCGAGCGCCCCCAGGCTGATTAATAAGCTAAACACAGACCTGAATCCTTAC
>NZ_JBKHUP010000246.1:0-1562 GCF_046565525.1 Coleofasciculus sp.
CGCGATCGCGTTGCCTCTAATCGGTGATTCTGTGGACAAAGGTTGAAAACTCGGCATAACTGTATCCATCCTGTCGGTGAATAGGTTGGCAGTACTTGTGGTTGATAATCTGAAGCTTGCTTTTAGCTGTAGAAATATCAAACTGCCCAGTCGCTCGAACCGTAACACGCCCAACATGAGTACCTACATTTTTGCCTGACCTAACAACAGCTCTCACCATGTCCCCAGTTTGAAACCCGTGAACAACCTTTACCCTTTTTCGGACAGCTAATTCACCTTTTTTATTGACTTGGGGAAAGCCAAACTTGGTGATGTTACACATCCGCCTATGCCCGTAACCTGTGGCTTTAATCATCAAAGGTTTATTCACCTTGACTATGACTTGCTCTGGTGTTGAACTCCCTACAGCTACCGCATCTCCATAGTGGGTTTTATCTAAGCCCAAGCGAGTGCGATTGAATTTAGTTTGCCCTCCGGTGCCTGTTTCTACGGGTAGCCCTGTAGCCTTAAGTCGTTCAAACAAAGCCCATCGGGTTGTATTAACGGCGGCGGCATCTACCAACGGCTTTTTGATTTGAGCTAGAACCCGCTTGAGGACATCAGGTTTGCCTGACAAGAAATCTTTGATATCTTGATTACCCTTGCTTTGGTTGCAGGGGTGGCAAGCCAGGGTTAAGTTGCTCACACGGTTACTACCGCCAAGTGACCGAGGTACAACGTGTTCGACCTCTAACCGAGTATCCGTTGCACCACAGTAAACACAGCGCCGAGCAAACTTGGTGAGCAGATACTCACGGACTTCGTAGCCAGCCAAAGAGCCTTGTTGATACATCACTCCTGATATCTCAGGATTTTGCATCTTGGACAAATCGAACTTTACTAGCTCTTGGCTGATGGCGGTTATTGGGCAAAACTTGATCAAGCGGCGCACCCAGGTCAACGTGTTTTCTACTCGACTGTTGAGGGAGGGCGGCAACCAACCTGATTGACGGCGACGGTTATCGAACCGTGCCGCACGGTATCTGGTTTTACGGTTACGCCTCGACCTGCGTAATTGGCGACGAGTGGTCAATGCATCCCGAATCGCAAACCCTCTGTGAGAAAGCTCCGCCGCCCAAACAACTACGGAACCTTGGAGAATAGCTAGTCCCGTTGTTTTCGCCCCAGGATCGATTTTGAGTCTAAAAAGCTGGGTTTGGGAATTTTCTTTGAGCCTGTCATGGAGAATGATTGTCAACGGATAACGGCGAAACACTGAGGCTCTACCTGAGACAAGCAAGCGTCTTGCTCGTGCTGGGTGAGTGGGGTCAAGTGGCTTTCGGTTTTTGTCGAGGACAAATACAAACATAAGTTGGATATCTCGGATTATTCCGGTAACGTTTTCCTCGTCAAAGCTATCTGGGCTTTTTACACTCAAATCACTTCTTTAGTCGAATACAGATGTTTAAATTTGAGCGACAGTAGCTTAAAGCTGGAAAGCACCTTAAGGTGTCATGACCCAGGTAGCGTAGTTCATTAAAGAACTGAGACTGGCTATCTCTACAGTTTTGGTATTTGTTGTC
>NZ_JBKHUP010000247.1:0-1552 GCF_046565525.1 Coleofasciculus sp.
TAAATCCTTGTCTGGTAAGGTTTCTGCTATTCGCAATCACGCCTTTTGTGAGAAATGCGGGCTGACCATCGCCATCACTACCTGTAACCTAAAACTAAGTCTCTAGAATTTTTGTAGAATCGCCTTAATCAAATCCATCGCCGCATCTTTTCCAAAAACCTCTACCAGTGTTTCCGCCAGATCCTTGAAACTGGAGCGATCGCATATATTGATCTGGATTGTACTTCCTAAAATTTGGATGCCGCCCAAAACTTGAGTATTCATTGAAAGACCAAGCTTTGGGCGGCACCTCTTTAAATAGACGTGCTTTATCCCCAGCAGAGATATCATTGGGCAACCGCTCAATCGCTTGAATCACACTCTCTACATCTGAAGACATTCTTCTAATGGCTCTGGCTCCTTGGCTATAGACTCAATTAGCTGGATGGCTAGCTTCTTTTTCTGCTCCTTGGGTAGGCTTTCTAGTAACCACTCAATCGGGGGACTCTCCGGTTCTGGTAGGGAGGTTCCCAGGACAAAAGCAAAAAATTGCTCTTTCGCCTCACGGGATAAAGGCTTGAGTAGCCTGCCAAGAACATTAGTCGTCGCGTCCTTGTGACCTTTTCTGAACTGACTGATGAACGTCTCAGAAATTCCAGTTTGCTTAGAAAGCCATTTAGCGCTGATCTTAAAGTCCTTTAGCGTTTGATCAAAGGCTTCATTCCAATGCATATCTCGATTCTACGCCAGGATTGTTAATTTATCTAAAGATGTAATTATTCTAGCATTTAACTAATGTTAAATATAAGACTAGGTTTTTTATTAGTTTAAGCCCCCACCTGTCACGAGGTAAGGGGCATTGAAAAATACATACAAACCTTAGGTGCATTATGACACATATACAAACCTTCCATAACATCTCAAACAGGGGGTGGGGGAATGTTTTATAAACTCACCTCGATAACCCTGCAAAAACTCAGGGCAGCAAAGCTTACTGCCGCTGACTGGAGAATTTGGAGCTATTTTGTAGAACTTGACCCCTGGGGCGATAGCTATCAGAGCTATGAGCTTCTAGAAGTGATGGACGTTTGTCGGGTTAGCAAGGCAACGTTTTACCGAGCGCTCGCTAAACTCCAGGAGCTAGAGCTTTTTGACTTCCAATGCATGGTTACGACGGCTCGCAACCTGCACGGCAACCGCGAAAGCAAGAATGAGACTGGAGTCTCAAAAACGAGAAAGCCAGTCTCAAAAACGAGATGCCTCCTATATATACAGAGGTTCAGAGGATCAGACTTTCTCAGAAGGCGAGAGAGAGACAAAAGTTGAACAACTCAAGTCAGATCCGGAGGTAAACAACAAGGATTGGAAACAACCACAAACCAATAATTTCCCCTTACCTGCTCAAAAATCAGTTAATTCCGAGGAAAAATTTTCCGCCGCCGCCGCCGTCGTTTTTGAAATTCCAGCAGAGAAGAAACGCGGGTTCTACGATGCTGTCCGTCAATACGCAGCTAATCATGGAGCGAGATGCCCGTCGGCTTATGCCAAAACAGTCATGGCTGATTTAGAGCGG
>NZ_JBKHUP010000248.1:0-1533 GCF_046565525.1 Coleofasciculus sp.
ATGAACTACCCGCCCCTACTTCGTTGAGGGGCGGGTTTCTACATCCTGCCCCGTAGGTTCCGTAGCGGATTTTTGACGCTTCATTTGCCCCAGTTGCTTCATCGATCCAGCTTGCTTGCGCTCACGGGTCTTTGAAGTAGAGCGTGGTGCATCTGCGTCTGCGAGGCTCGTTCCAAACCCCGGTAGTTTGTCTTGTGCCCAAAGCAACATAACAAGGGC
Source organism: Coleofasciculus sp. (assembly GCF_046565525.1). NCBI lineage: Bacteria > Bacillati > Cyanobacteriota > Cyanophyceae > Coleofasciculales > Coleofasciculaceae > Coleofasciculus > Coleofasciculus sp. The sequence continues at coordinate 220 of NZ_JBKHUP010000248.1, forward strand.
CGCGGCTAAGTCTCGATCCATCGTGAAACCACACACTTTGCACTGGTGAACTCTTTCATCCAGTGTTTTTTTGTGCTGATGCCCACAGCCGGGACAGGTTTGTGACGGCTTAACTGACTTGGTAGGGACTTCGATGAATACGCCACAAGCTTCAAGAACTTTGTATTCGATAGCTTGCCGTAACATCCCCATTCCCACGTCTAAAATGGACTTATTTAGACCAGCTTTTTGCTTTTTCCTCTTACCCTTTTTAGCTTTACGGGTCATTTGGGCAACTTCCAGTTTTTCTGTAGCGATGAAGCTATTACTGCTAACGATATCTACCGCTACCTTGTGAACCCAATCCTGACGTTGGTTGGCAACTTTCCTGGTCACCTTACTAATTTGGGCTTGGGCTTTTTTCCACCGACTGGAAGCTTTTTGCTTTTTTCTCCGATGCGGAGCAACCTTCCTACGCTTGCGTAAGGAAAGTTGTTTAATTTTAGCTTCAGCCTTCCTCAAAAACTGAGGAGCTTCAATGAATAAATGGCTCTCTCCATCCGTAATTGCTAAAGCCGATTTACATCCAAAGTCGATACCAACAGCACCAAAGTCTGTAGGTCTTGATGCTAGCTGTAACTCGGTTAGCTCAACGGTTATGCTGGCGTACCATTTGCCGTTGCGATAAACAATAGTGCAAGTTGTAGGTGTTCCCCACCGCCTAGCTTTTCCTCGCATCTGGATAGAACCAATCTTATTCAGTTCAAGGTATCCATTATCCCCAGTTGAATGACATTTCCAACTTTGTTTATCTGGATAAGTCCAACCCGAATAATTACGAATTGACTTATATCGAGGGCGTTTTGCTAACCCTTTAAACCATCGTTGAAACCCATAATCGACGCGCTTTAATGTAGCTTGTAAGGCATGGGCACCAATCTGTTTATACTCCCTCCAAACTTCCTTGAACCCAGGTAACGAGTTTTGTTGTTCTATGTAATCAACACGATGGTTGAAACGCTGATACTGAGTGAAGCGGTTATAGACAGCAGCATTATAAAGCTCTTGATGAAGCTTTCGATGATATAACAGAGTCTCTTTCTCCTTTTTGGTGGGATAAAGCCGAAATGTTACTCGTCTTACTGCCACTGTCTATCACCTCCTTCACCAAATAGCGTAAAATCAGTGTATCATACACCATTGAACGAATTAAGCAATACATCAAATCTCAGGAAACTCCCCAAGAATGATTGGGTGACTCCGTACCTCCGTCACCCCGCTATCCTACCCCACCCTACGAAAGTTGAGGGTGGGGACAGCCGCGCTCACGTTCTA
>NZ_JBKHUP010000249.1:0-1476 GCF_046565525.1 Coleofasciculus sp.
ATTCATGAACCCTAACCTACTTCGTTGAGGTTAGGGATTGGCAGAGGGAACCTGCTCCGAAGTCATGAATAGGGCATGAGTTGGTAGGGGATAATCACTTCCAAGCATTTCTCTAGCTTGGCTTAAATGTAGGTCTAGGAATCTCTAGACACTGGGTAAGTCCAGGACACACCCCTATCAATGCCTGAAGAGACATAAACATTTACACGAGTGGATTATCTCTATGTATCGTGTTCCAGTAGTTAACAAAGAAGGAAAACCTTTAATGCCCACCAAACCCTCCAGGGCTAGACGGTGGGTGAATGTTGGTAAAGCAGTGGGGAAATGGTCAGACCTGGGAGTTTACTATGTCCAACTCACCAAACCACCATCGGCTGAGGAGGTGCAACCCATTACCGTTGGAGTCGACCCGGGTAAGTCCTACTCCGGTGTTGGTGTCCAGTCCGCTAAATGCACCCTGCTACAACTACACCTTATCCTCCCATTTGGGCGGGTCAAGAAACGGATGGAAACCCGCGCCATGTTACGACGGGGACGACGAGGGCGGCGGATTAACCGGGATGTCCCATTCAAGCAACGGAACCACCGCCAATGCAGGTTTGACAATCGCAAACAATGTAAACTCCCCCCATCCATTAAAGCTTCTCGACAGTTGGAGTTACGGACAGTTACGGAATTGGCGGCTATCTTCCCGGTGACGGCGATTGGGTATGAGCGGGTTAGAGCCGATGTAGATCAAACCCAACGCAAACGTGCCAAGTCGGGTAAGGGATTTTCCCCAGTAATGACGGGTCAGAATTGGGCAATATCCCAAATGGAAAAAATTGCCCCTGTCTATGTCCGGCATGGTTGGCAAAAGGATGGAAACGGCACATCCCAACTCCGAACCCAACTAGGGCTGGAGAAGGATAAGGCTAACAAGTCCATAGCTAAACCGGAAACTCACGCGGTTGATGGGGTGACGTTGGCTTGTGGGTATTTCATCAAGTATGTTCCGTTTACTGGCTCTAACTCCCACGGTTACACCCACAAGGGTAACGTTAACGTGACCCCTTCCCCGTTTAAAATCATCACCCGTCCCGGTGCGCCGCGTCGGGGGAAAGAGTATGGATTCTTCCGTCGTCAATTGCACTTTGAAGTACCAGATAAGTTAGGGGTAAGGAAGCGTAAAGGTGGGACGATTACCCCAATGGAAGTGAGAATTGGTGATCGGGTCAGAGCAGAAAAAGCAGGGATTGTCTACATCGGCTACGTCAGCGGATTCACCGATACCAAAAAGACTCAAAAGGTTTCCGTTTGCGACTACACCTGGAAACGAATTGGACAATTTGCCCTTAGTAAAGTCGATTTAATCAGGAGAAATAACGGCTTATGTGTAGCCTGAGAAAAGAATTGGATGCCTCTATTCTTCCGGCATCCCGCTATCCCTCCTCACCCTACGAGAGTTGAGGGTGAGGACTCCCGCGAATACGTTGA
>NZ_JBKHUP010000250.1:0-1475 GCF_046565525.1 Coleofasciculus sp.
TTCATGAACCGCGCCTTACTTCGTGAAGACGCGGATTGGCAGAGGGAACCTGCTCCGAAGTCATGAATAGGGCATGAGTTGGTAGGGGATAACCACAACAAGAGCGCTTCTCTAGCTTGGATTAGATGTAGGTTCAGGAATCTCTGAACACTGGGTAAGTCCAGGACACACCCTTATCAATGCCTTAAGAGACGTAAACATTTACACGAATGGATTATCTCTATGAATCGTGTTCCAGTAGTTAGCGAAGAAGGAAAACCACTGATGCCTACCAAGCCATCCAGGGCTAGACGGTGGGTCAAAGAAGGTAAGGCGGTGGGGAAGTGGTCAGACTTAGGGGTCTACTATGTTCAACTGACTTCACCGCCATCGGCAGAAGAAGTACAACCAATTACTGTTGGAGTCGATCCGGGTAAGTCCTACTCTGGTATTGGCGTTCAATCAACCAAAAACACCTTACTACAACTACACCTTATCCTTCCGTTTGGGCGGGTCAAAAAACGAATGGAAACTCGCGCCATGCTGCGAAGGTCTCGCCGTTCTAGACGGATTAACCGGGATGTTCCGTTCAAGCAACGTAACCATCGGCAGTGCCGCTTTGATAACCGTAAACAGTGCAAACTACCTCCATCAATTAAAGCTTCACGGCAATTGGAGTTAAGAGTAGTCAAAGAGTTGGCGGCGATATTTCCGGTAAAAGCGATTGGGTATGAACGAGTTAGAGCCGACATAGACTTTTCCCAACGCAAACACGCCAAGTCGGGTAAGGGATTCTCCCCGGTGATGACTGGTCAAAATTGGGCGATATCTCAGATGGAAAAAATCGCCCCTGTCTATGTCCGGCACGGCTGGCAAAAGGATGGGAACGGTACATCCCAGCTCCGAACCCAACTAGGATTAGAGAAGGATAAGGCTAACAAGTCCATAGCCAAACCGGAGACCCACGCGGTTGATGGGGTGACATTGGCTTGCGGATATTTTGTTAAATATGTTCAATTTACTGGCTTTAATTCTCGCGGTTACACCCACAGAGGCAGCGTCAACATCACCCCTTCCCCATTCAAAATTATCACCCGTCCTGGTGCAGTGAAACGGGGAAAAGAGTACGGCTTTTTCCGCCGTCAATTACACTTTGAAGTCCCGGATAAGTCAGGGATAAGGAAGCGCAAAGGTGGGACAATTACCCCCTTTGGAGTGAGGATTGGTGATTTGGTAAGAGCAGAAAAAGCCGGAAAAGTCTACATTGGCTACGTTGGTGGGTTCACCGATACCAAAAAGACTAAAAATATTTCCGTTTGTGACTACACATGGAAACGAATTGGGCAATTTGCCCCCAGTAAAGTCAAGTTAATTAGGAGGAATAACGGCTTATGTGTAGCATAAAAGGGGAGATGGATGCCTCCATTCTTCCGGCATCCCGCTATCCCTCCCCACCCTGCTAGCGCTGAGGGTGGGGACTCCCGCGAACACGTTGA
>NZ_JBKHUP010000251.1:0-1474 GCF_046565525.1 Coleofasciculus sp.
TTTACAGACAAGCGATAGTGAAAGCCCCCGTCTTTCAAGCGGGGGATGAAACTGAGCAAATCGTACAGATAGCGGGATAAATCCCGCACGAATTTCTTGTTTAATGATACACTATAACTACAAACAAGAAGGTGATGAATTTGTACGGATGTCAACAGGTACTATTGACTCCAAATACCGATTTGTCGGCAATACTTGAATACATCTGTTCTGAGGCAAATAAGCTGACGAACTGCGGAACTTATTATGCAAGGCAAGTCTGGTTCAAGTGTCGTCAAATAATCGGTAAATACGAATTGGAGAAAGAATACAAGAACAACAAGCACTTCCAAGCCTTGCACTCCCAAGTTGCTCAACAAACATTGAGAACTGTAGCCGAGTACTTTAAATCCTTTCAGGGATTAAATAAGGCATTTAATCAAGGAAAAATAGCAGATAAACCCAGACCGCCCCGGTATCAGAAAAAGGGCGGTCTGGCTGTTGTTGCTTATCCCAAACAAGCTCTCAAGCTTAAAGACGGGTTAATCCGCCTTCCTCTAGGAACACTGGTTAAAACCTGGTTTAAGCTTTCAGAGTTCTTCATCCCAATGCCCTCCAATCTGGACTTTAAGGACATTAAAGAACTGAGAATACTGCCTCGTAACGGTTGTTTTTATGTCGAGTTTGTCTACGGCATTTCTTGTACTAAAGCCGATGTTGATACAAACAATGTTCTAGGAATTGACCCAGGACTGAACAATTGGCTAACCTGTGTCTCTAACGTGGGAACCAGCTTCATTGTTGATGGTCGTAAACTCAAAAGTCTTAATCAGTTCTACAACAAACGAGTAGCGACCCTCAAAAAAGGAAAGTCTCAAGGATTTTGGAACGAAAACTTAGCATCCTTAACTGAAAAACGCAATCGTCAAATCAGGGATGCAGTGAATAAAGCAGCGAGAATTGTTATCAATCGCTGTCTTCGACACCGAATTGGAACAATCGTCTTCGGATGGAACCAGCGCCATAAAGATGGAATTGAGTTGGGAAAAAAGAACAATCAAGAATTTGTTCAAGTTCCTACCTCTCGTCTTAAAGAAAGAATCCGAAAATTGTGTGAACAATATGGAATTCAGTTTGTAGAAACTGAAGAAAGCTACACATCTAAAGCTAGTTTTCTTGACAACGATCTTCTGCCTGTATTCGGCAACAAGCTGGAAGGGTGGAAGCCGAGTGGAAAACGAACCAAGCGTGGAATGTATCGCACAAAAAAAGGAGAATTTATCAACGCCGATTGCAATGGCGCTGCTAATATTCTCCGCAAAGTAGAGATACAGCTAGGTCTTGATCTAGCCAAGGTCAGTAGGGCGTTTTTGACTGCGCCATCCAGGGTTTTTCTCTGGAACTCTAAGAAGATAAAACTTTCATGACGTGGCTTCTAGCCCGTCCTGTAGTATCCGCTTAGAATCCCCCGCGCTTTAGCCGGGGGAGAAGTCAA
>NZ_JBKHUP010000252.1:0-1413 GCF_046565525.1 Coleofasciculus sp.
TTGACACTCCCCCGGTTAAAACGCGGGGGATTCTTCCGTCACAGGGAGGCAGAGTTTAACGTCTTCGGTGGACGGAACCTTTACCCTCAGAAAGCTTAACCACCGTGTGTCCCACGGCAACGAGTCCTCTAATCTCGACTACTTGAGCAGCGGCTATATCGCGGTCTTGGGTATACCCGCAATACTGGCATTTATGTACCCGCTCTCGAAGCTTTTTCTTGCCCGTCTCCTTTAGGCACTTGGGGCAAGTTTGACTTGTGCCTGCGGCGGGTACTTTCTGGAAGTATTTGCCCCGCTTAACACAACATTGAGAAAGGATATCTAGGAATTGACCCCACCCCGCATCTAGGCAGTGCTTAGCCAAGAAGCCTCTAGATAGTGCCTTGAGGTTGAGCTGTTCAGCAAATATCATGTCAGCCCAATCACAAAGGTTATGGGCTAGCTCCCAATGGTAGTTTTTACGGGTATTGGCTATCCGCTCATGTAGTCGGCTTACTTTGAGAAGTGCTTTAACGCGATTGTTTGACCCAAACCGTTTGTTAGATACCTTTTTTTGCAGCGATTTAAGCTTGCTTTCTAGTTGCTTGAACGGTTTGGGATTGGGGAACAATCGCCCATTAGACACAGCGGCAAAATGACTAATACCGACATCTATTCCTATTGATGTACCAGTCGGGTTGATTTCCGGTACATCCACTTTCCATTGCCAAGTTAATTGTGCATACCAGCCGGATGCCCGTTTCACGACCCGCGCTTGTTTAATGAGGGCGTCGCCAGGTATTGGGCGGGATTGGTTGAATTTAACTAGCCCAATCTTGGGTAACTTGACATACTTACCATCAATAGGAGCTGCTCCCATTGATGGAAACACGAATGACCTCATTCGACCTGCTTTCTTGTACCGTGGGAATCCCCGCCCATTCTTCCACATTCCCTCAAATGCTAACTGCAACCGCTTTAAAGTTTGCTGCAAGACTTGCGAGTGTACCTGCTTAAGTGCAGGAATATTCTTTTTAGCTTGGGTTAGTGCTACTGCTTGGGAATTGTAATTAGGCGCTTCTTTGTCTGCTGGTATGATATACTCGTGTTTAATCGAGCAAGCGTTTACCGGACTCTTACGAGAATTAACCCAATCTTTGCGCTCAGCTAAAGCATAATTGTATACCCTGCGGCATTGCTCTAGCCACTCTTCAAAAGTAGCTATCTGGGCGCTAGTTGGTTTCAGTTTAAACTCGTAAATTAAAGTAAACATTTGCAAGGGCCTCTGCAATGCTTTCTAACACTATACTACAGTATTAGTTGAGTGTTGTCAGGATAGATTAGACTGGCGACTTTAGTCGCTTTGCTGAACGCAACGCGAAAGTTTCATCCTCTGGTTAAAACGCAGAGGTTTTCACCATCGCTACCCTATAA
>NZ_JBKHUP010000253.1:0-1391 GCF_046565525.1 Coleofasciculus sp.
AGAGGATGGGGCGGGCAGAGGGAGCAGAAGGCAGGGGATCGGCGGCAGGGGGGGGGGGGTATAGGGGGGGGGGAGGGGAGGGGGGGAAGGAGGGGGAGGCAGGGGAAGCAGGGGAAGCTGGGGGAGCAGGGAAAGCAGGGGGAGCAGGGGGAGCAGAGGGAGCTGGGGGAGCGGAGGGAGCTGGGGAAGAGAAAGTTATATCTTTGAATGCAACTTGGTATGAAAGGGTAGAAGGGTATTTACAAAGATCCTTGATTTTCAATCAGGACTCTCGCCGCTACTTGTAGAGATGGATAGTCCAATTCGGGATGACCGTTGAGGTAGTATTTATCCTCTACCGATTCACAGATAGTACCCAGGATTGTTCCATCAAAAGCAAGGACTTGCCAAACCTGCCGAACCTGATTGGGTTGGAATCCCTGCAATGTGGTACTCCAGTTATTTTTATCAATAGTTTGAACCTTGATTGTATCTTCCATTGGTAGACTCCTCTGGTATAGTAGGCAGCAATCTGATTCAGTAATATCCCTTAAAAACTCTATCCAAATTTCAGTATGGATAGGAATCCTCACTTGATTGTGTGGAATTGAATTCAATGACTTGGCGCAAAATTTTCTATTTATCGTTAGCAACAGTTGCTCGTCTATTTCATCCCTCGTCATCACACACACAGAACCCAGACGACAAGCAACTACTCAAGGATCGAGATCACCTTCTCCATCTCCGCATTTGGAGATAAGAATGAAAACAAATGTTTAAAGCGGAGTTTACCTTGCTTATCGACTAGAAACTGAGCAGGTAAAGGCGCTCCCAGTGCCTGACCAACTTGATAGGTTTGAAAGGTGCGACAACTCGGATCACTCAACAGGGGTATTTTTAATCCTAAATCCTTGACCACTGTTTTGCTTTGCTGAGGATCAGTACTCGTTATCATTAACACCTCTACCCCCTTCTGGGTAAATTGCTCGTATTGCTCATTCATCGCCTGAATATGAGGATAGCAAAGGGGGCAATATTGCTTTTCGGTAAAAATGCGGGTAAACGCCAGCAGAACAGGTTGCTGTTCTCGGTAACTCGATAATCTCACCTGACGATTATTTGTGATGTCTGGTAGTTCAAAATCTGGAGTCAGTTGTCCTAATCTCAACGGATTAGTAGCCGGTATGGGAAAAAAATTACGCAGAAAACGCTCGTTAAATAAACCCCTAAAGTCAGTTGATGTTAGCATTGACTTCACCTGATCCAACAACTTATTTTATCGCAAAAGGTAGATGGCAGTTGACATCCTCCCCAACTTACTTCGTTGAAGTTGGAGATTCCCAGTATCGCTACGGAGATTTCCTGGTTCGCGGACACTTACCTAGGTCAATGACCCCCGGCAGTACGTCTGG
>NZ_JBKHUP010000254.1:0-1358 GCF_046565525.1 Coleofasciculus sp.
TTACCGGAGAAATTGGGTTTAAAGCCCCGTCCTTATAGGACGGCTTCAAAAACTGTGGTATGATTACGTCAAGTAACTGAGCGTAATATGTTGGTATTCGAGGCAAAGTTAGAAGGAACCAAGGAGCAGTATGAACGGCTAGACGAAGCCATTCGTACAGCTAGGTTTGTTCGTAACAGTTGCCTGCGATACTGGATGGATAACAAGGGAATTGGAAGGTATGAACTGAGCGCATATTGTGCTGTTCTAGCCAAAGAGTTTCCTTGGGCTAAGAAACTGAACTCAATGGCTCGTCAAGCATCTGCGGAACGAGCTTGGTCAGCAATTGCCCGTTTCTACGACAACTGTAAAAAGAATATTCCAGGCAACAAAGGGTTTCCCAAATTCAAGAAGCATAAAACTCGCGATTCGGTCGAGTACAAAACCTCAGGATGGAATCTATCAGATGATAGAAGAACTATCACCTTCACTGATGGATTTAAGGCTGGTAGCTTCAAGATTTGGGGAACTCGTGACTTGCATTTCTATCAGTTGAAGCAGATTAAGCGGGTGAGAGTTGTCCGCAAGGCAGACGGATACTACGTTCAATTGTGTCTCGACCTGGAACGTTTAGAGAAACGGGAACCGACAGGGAAGACGATTGGGCTTGATGTTGGACTGAATCATTTCTACACCGATTCTGATGGTCAAACGGTGGAGAATCCCAGACATCTGAGAAAGTCAGAGAAAGCCCTCAAGCGTCTTCAACGTCGGCTGGCTAAGACACGCCAACGTTCCAATAACCGAAAGAAGGCTCAAAATCGGTTAGGTAGAAAGCACCTCAAGGTAAGTAGGCAACGTAAAGATTTCGCCGTCAAGTTGGCCAGATGCGTAGTCCAGTCTAACGACTTGGTAGCCTATGTAGACGCGCCAGCGGCTTGCCGAAGGCTGGACTTGTTGGTGTCGAATATGGTGAAAAACCATAAACTCGCCAAGTCCATCTCTGATGCTGCATGGTCTACTTTTCGCCAGTGGGTTGAGTATTTCGGCAAGGTGTTTGGAGTGGCGACAGTCGCTGTCCCTCCCCAGTACACTAGCCAGAAATGCTCAAATTGTGGAGAGAAAGTGCACAAGTCTCTCTCGATGAGAACGCATTGCTGCCCTCATTGCAGGTTTGTCATTGACAGAGACTGGAACGCCGCCATCAACATCCTCGAATTAGCATTGCGTACCGTGGGGCACACGGGAAGTCACGCCTCTGGAGACATCGACCTCTGCCTTGGTGAGGAGACTCCTCAAGGTAAGCCGAGTCGCGGAAAGAGGAAGCCTCGTCAGTGATGGCGGGAATCCCTGTGCGTTTACGCCGGGGAGGATGTCAA
>NZ_JBKHUP010000255.1:0-1351 GCF_046565525.1 Coleofasciculus sp.
TTCCGTCCACCGAAGACGTTAAACTCTGCCTCCCTGTGACGGAAGAATCCCCCGCGTTTTAACCGGGGGAGTGTCAAATCTGCCCTTTTACTGGTGCCACTATTGATATCGGGTTTCATCTTCCAATAAGTCTATGGATTCTCGTCATTGTCAATCTACCTCTGGCTTGCCCCTTGCTAAAGTCATTAAGCTCGTGGCAGTAGTATTAATGTACTTGTCGCTCTGGGTTGCCCCAGCATCCGCCAAGGTTATCCGCTATTTTGATGGTAATTCTACTGATGTCAATGTTCCCGCAGGTATTGCCTTTGATTTAGGCGGCGGGGGAGCTGATGTAGACGAAGCGATTCAGTGGATGATTAATCAGGCGAGAGGTTGCACAGACTGTTCGGCTCAGGTTGATGTGGTTGTCATTCGTTCATCGGGTTCTGCTGGCTATAATGCGCCAATTCTGGCGATGAATGGGGTGGATTCGGTAGAAACGTTGGTTATCAGTAGTCGGGATGATGCCAATTCTGTGGATGTCGCGGATACGATTCGCCAAGCTGAGGTGTTATTTTTTGCAGGGGGTAACCAGTGTGACTATACCCGAAACTTTAAGCATACGGCGATAGAAGCCGCGATTAAATCCGTTGGCGCTAAAGGGGGTGGGATTGGGGGTACAAGTGCTGGGGCGATGATTCAAAGTGATTTTATTTACAATGCCTGTTCCGATACAGTTGATAGTGAGTATGCCTTAGACGATCCCTATGAAGATATTCTGTTTAGTTATGATCTGTTCAACTGGTCGCTAATGAAGGGTACTGTAATAGATACCCATTTTAGTGAACGCGATCGCATGGGTCGTTTGATGACATTCATGGCGCGTCAGCTTCGGGATGGTATCACTGATAGTGTCTTGGGGATAGGCATTGATGAGGGAACATCGCTGGTGGTTAACCGGGATGGTATCGCCCAAGTAATGGGAGAGGGCGCGGTATATTTTGTTTTGGGGGATCATATCCCGGAAGACTGTGAACCTCAAACCCCACTCACGTTTTCTAATTACAAGATTTGGAAACGAGAAAACGGTGAGAAATTTGACCTGAAAAATTTACCCTCCAGGGGTTATCGTAGCGCAAGTGTTCAAGATGGTATTGTGCAGAGGGGTTAAAAGGGCGATTGGAAATCGCAGTCAGGACATGATATAAAAGGGCGATTGGAAATCGCAGCTACACAAACAAAGTCCGCCTACGCGGACTGAACTAGAAAAGAATCTTCCACGTTGTGGAATCGGTAATTGACATCCTCCCCCGGCTAAAGAGCGCGGGGGATTCCTCACCACGCCACCTTTTTAGGGGTGGTCGCTGATTGG
>NZ_JBKHUP010000256.1:0-1288 GCF_046565525.1 Coleofasciculus sp.
TGGTTCTTCAGGACTTATTATGCTAAAATGTTAGTTAATACCTGAATAAACACAGTCGAAAAATGAAGAAACAGCTTACTCAACTTCTTAGTTTGCAAGGCGTTATAGTTAAATCTAAAAAAAACCTTGAAAAAGCCTTAGTGTTAGAAGTTGAATCCCAATCGAAAACGCCAGCTTGTCCCACTTGTAAGAAACCTAGCCATCGTCTTCATCAAAATCATTGGCATTTAATTAAGGATTTACCTTGGGGAGAAACCGAAATATTTTTAAAGGTTAACCGCCGACAATTTAAGTGTACTCACTGTCAAAAACCCTTTAGTGAGGAATTAAATTTTGTGGGAAAACGAAAAAAATATACCGATCGCTATGCACAATGGATTACTGAACAGGTTGTGAATAGTAATCTGCTCAATGTAGCTCAAAGGAATAATTTAACAGAATCTGAGGTCGAATCAATGATTAATCAAATTAGCCAAAAAAAATTACCGATTAATCTTAAATCTTTAAAAAGATTAGGAATAGATGAAATTAGTTTAGTCAAAGGACAGGGAAAATTTATAGTAGTTTTAGTCGATTTAGACACAGGCAAATTAATCGGCTTAGTTCCAGAGAGAAAATCAAAAGCGATTGAAGAATTGTTGAAATCATGGGGAACAGAAATTTTAGAACAGATAGAAGAAGTTAGCATGGATTTATACAAAATGTATAAAAGTGTCTTCCATAAACTCTGTCCAGAAGCGGTAATAACAGCGGATAGATTTCATGTAACGAAGTTGTTACATCAAGAACTAAATCAAGGACGTATTGACCAGAAGAGAACAGCTCTAGAGCTGGAAATAGAACCAAGAGCGAAACTTTTTTCTAGTCTTAAGGGCGGGAAATATATTTTACTAAGAAGTGAAAAAGCTCTGAAACAAAAACAGAAAGAAAAATTAGAGCAAATAAAAGAAGCTTCGCCTCAACTAGCTATAATGCACGCCCTCAAGGAAGAATTTACGGAGATATTTGAAAGGTGTAAAAATGTAGGAGAAGGGACGATAAAATTAGGAGACTGGCTGATGAAAGCTGAAAAAATTTTTCCCAAAACAGTTCAGACCATCAAAAACTGGTTTGGGGAAATAGTGGGCTATTTTGAGCAAAAAACGACCCAGGGCATCGTCGAAGGAATTAACAATAGATTAAAGGTAATAAAACGTTGTGGTTTTGGATTTACCAATTTTTATAACTTTGAAAAAAGAGCTTTATTGTTTTGGCATTTAGTTGATAGTTTAGCATAATAAGTACCGAA
>NZ_JBKHUP010000257.1:0-1287 GCF_046565525.1 Coleofasciculus sp.
ATCAAGACCTAGCTGTATCTCTACTTTGCGGAGGATATTGGCAGCACCGTTAGCATCGGCGTTGACAAATTCTCCATTTTTGGTGCGGTACATTCCTCGTTTTACTCGCTTCCCACTCGGCATCCACCCTTCCGGCTTGGAGCCGAATACAGGCAGAGTATCGTTGCCTTTGAAAACTCGCTTTAGAGGTATAACTTTCTTCAGTTTCTACGAACTGAATTTCATATTGTTCGCACAGTTGCTCAATCCTATTTTTAAGACGAGCGGTAGGAATTTGAGCAAACTCTTGATTCGTCTTTTTCCCCAGCTCAATTCCATCTTTATTGCGTCGATTCCAACCGAAAACAACTGTTCCAATTCGATGTTGGAGACAATGGCTGACAACAACACGAGCGGCTTTGTTAACCGCATCTCTTGCTTGCCTATTGCGCTTTTCTGTGAGAGTGGCTAATTCTTCATCCCAAAATCCTTGAGCTTTCCCCAACTTAATGGTTGCCACCCGTTTGTTGTAGAGCTGATTAAGACTCTTTAGTTTACGTCCATCAACAATAAAGCTGGTCTCTACGTTAGAAACGCAGGTCATCCAGTTGTCGAGTCCGGGGTCGATTCCTAGCACCCGTGAGGAGTCTACATCTGCTGTTACAGAAGGCAGGAGGTAGACAAACTCAGCATAGAAGCAACCGTTGCGGGGAAGGATTCTCAGCTCTTTAATGTCTTTGAAGGCAAGATTAGATGGCTTATGAATAAAGAAATCCGCTATCTTGAACCATGTCTTGACTAGCGTTCCTAGCGGTATTCTAATTTGACCATCTTTAATCTTCAAAGCTTGTTTAGGATAACTGACAACAGAAAGACCGCCTTTCTTTAAATACTTAGGTAGTCTAGGATTGTCCGCTATCTTTCCTTTTATGAACGCCTTCATCAACCCATCAAATGACTTGAAAGATTCGCTAACCGTTCTTAGCGCTTGTTGAGCTGCCTGAGAATAGAGAGCTTGGAAATGTTTGTTATTTTTATACTCCTTTTCTAAGTCATATTTACCGATAGTCCGCCGACACTTAAACCAGACTTGACGAGCATAATAAATACCACAGTTCATTAAGTTATTCGCTTCGGTGCAAATAAACTCTAGAACTGCAGTTAGCTCTTGATCTGGATTTAATAGTAATTGCTGACAACCGTACAATAACATCACCTCCAATTTTATGGTTATATTATATTACTTAAGGGGATTATTGCGGGATAAATCCCGCTGTCTTTACGACTTGCTCGGTTTCATCCCCCGAC
>NZ_JBKHUP010000258.1:0-1270 GCF_046565525.1 Coleofasciculus sp.
GTAATACGGTTATCCACAGAATCAGGGGATAACGCAGGAAAGAACATGTGAGCAAAAGGCCAGCAAAAGGCCAGGAACCGTAAAAAGGCCGCGTTGCTGGCGTTTTTCCATAGGCTCCGCCCCCCTGACGAGCATCACAAAAATCGACGCTCAAGTCAGAGGTGGCGAAACCCGACAGGACTATAAAGATACCAGGCGTTTCCCCCTGGAAGCTCCCTCGTGCGCTCTCCTGTTCCGACCCTGCCGCTTACCGGATACCTGTCCGCCTTTCTCCCTTCGGGAAGCGTGGCGCTTTCTCATAGCTCACGCTGTAGGTATCTCAGTTCGGTGTAGGTCGTTCGCTCCAAGCTGGGCTGTGTGCACGAACCCCCCGTTCAGCCCGACCGCTGCGCCTTATCCGGTAACTATCGTCTTGAGTCCAACCCGGTAAGACACGACTTATCGCCACTGGCAGCAGCCACTGGTAACAGGATTAGCAGAGCGAGGTATGTAGGCGGTGCTACAGAGTTCTTGAAGTGGTGGCCTAACTACGGCTACACTAGAAGAACAGTATTTGGTATCTGCGCTCTGCTGAAGCCAGTTACCTTCGGAAAAAGAGTTGGTAGCTCTTGATCCGGCAAACAAACCACCGCTGGTAGCGGTGGTTTTTTTGTTTGCAAGCAGCAGATTACGCGCAGAAAAAAAGGATCTCAAGAAGATCCTTTGATCTTTTCTACGGGGTCTGACGCTCAGTGGAACGAAAACTCACGTTAAGGGATTTTGGTCATGAGATTATCAAAAAGGATCTTCACCTAGATCCTTTTAAATTAAAAATGAAGTTTTAAATCAATCTAAAGTATATATGAGTAAACTTGGTCTGACAGTTACCAATGCTTAATCAGTGAGGCACCTATCTCAGCGATCTGTCTATTTCGTTCATCCATAGTTGCCTGACTCCCCGTCGTGTAGATAACTACGATACGGGAGGGCTTACCATCTGGCCCCAGTGCTGCAATGATACCGCGAGACCCACGCTCACCGGCTCCAGATTTATCAGCAATAAACCAGCCAGCCGGAAGGGCCGAGCGCAGAAGTGGTCCTGCAACTTTATCCGCCTCCATCCAGTCTATTAATTGTTGCCGGGAAGCTAGAGTAAGTAGTTCGCCAGTTAATAGTTTGCGCAACGTTGTTGCCATTGCTACAGGCATCGTGGTGTCACGCTCGTCGTTTGGTATGGCTTCATTCAGCTCCGGTTCCCAACGATCAAGGCGAGTTACATGATCCCCCATGT
>NZ_JBKHUP010000259.1:0-1262 GCF_046565525.1 Coleofasciculus sp.
GTTATCTGTATCCGCCGTATCGGTGTTTCCCGTGCTGTTATCTACGGGATCTGTACCGCTATTGTCCGCGATATCGCCATTTCCGGTATCCGGATCACGACTGTAGGTTGAGTCGCCGTTGTCAGTGGTATCAGTATTGGCGTTATCTGTATCCGCCGTATCGGTGTTTCCCGTGCTGTTATCTACGGGATCTGTACCGCTATTGTCCGCGATATCGCTATTTCCGTTATTTGGATCACGGCTATAGGTTGAGTCGCCATTGTCAGCAGAATTATCGTCAGCAATATCAGTATTGCCGTTGCTGTTATTGTCTGTGGGGTTAGAACCGCTATTATTAGCCGTATCGTTAGGGCTATCAGT
Source organism: Coleofasciculus sp. (assembly GCF_046565525.1). Taxonomy (NCBI): domain Bacteria; kingdom Bacillati; phylum Cyanobacteriota; class Cyanophyceae; order Coleofasciculales; family Coleofasciculaceae; genus Coleofasciculus; species Coleofasciculus sp. The sequence continues at coordinate 361 of NZ_JBKHUP010000259.1, forward strand.
ATTCGGTGTATTTACCGCGTTATCGTTGGCGGAATTATTGTTTCCGCTATCAGTACTTGGAGTCGTCGGATTGTTGCTATTTGAGGTAGGAACGCGGCTATAGGTTTGATTGCTCGTGTTAGCCGAGTTGTTACCCACGTTGCTGTTACCACCACTGGTATTGGTGGGATTAGAACTGCTATCGCTTGGGATATTGCTGTTCGGGTTATCGGTATTAGCCGGATTCGCCGTGGCTACGTTATTTCCAGGGATATTATTGTTGGTGGTATCGTAACTGGGAATATTGGGAGGAGTTGTATTTTCACTCGCCGTATTGCTGGTAATATCTGAATTAGCAGGATTAGCGGTGCTGTTATCAGGAGTTGCGATCGCATTACTACTGGGTTGAGTTGGAGTACGGCTGTAGGTTTGACTGCTATTACTCGCTGAATTATTAGCTGCGATATCAGTATTAGGAGTCCTGTTCGCGCTAGTTGAAGCTGGTTGACGGCTATAGGTTGTCGAAGCGGAGTTATTATTTCCGCTATTAGTATCACTCTGGGCGTTCGGATTCGCTACACCACTCTCTTGACAACTCGGATCATTTGGATCGCAAGTTTCTTTGTCGTTGTCATTAGTGTTGGGATTGGGAATCCGACTATAGGTTTGACGACTATAGGTTACAGGAGTGCTGTTGTTACTGCTGTTTGGCGTATTTGAATTGGCAGTTTGAGTATTGCTGCCATTATCCGCGATCGCACTTGAGTTATCGTTGTTCGTGCGATCGTCTACTGTATTGGTTGGATTTTCCGCTACAGCAGGTTCCGGCTCCGGTTGAGTTTGAGGTGGATTTTCCGCTACAGCAGGTTCCGGCTCCGGTTGAGTTTGAGGTGGATTTTCCGCTACAGCAGGTTCCGGCTCCG
>NZ_JBKHUP010000260.1:0-1214 GCF_046565525.1 Coleofasciculus sp.
GCTACCTAGACGGTTCGCTCGGTTTCATCTCCCAGCTAAAGAGCGTGGGAGCCTTCACCCATCGCTTTTCCGGTAAACGGAAGAGTCAGATAGGGAATATGAGCATCTAGCCAAGTTCTGCAAATTAACACTGAAGTTCCCAATCTGATGTAATTCGCGAATTGATACGCAAGTTGTCAATCTCTGGGGTATTGAACCCCATTGATTGATCGCCTATCCATCTCACGCCATATCTATATTTAGATTGGCGTGAGGCGTGAGGCGTCCAGCTAAGGTTTGTGTGTCAGACTGTCCTGTTTCCTTGACGCTGAAGGATGTTGACTCGACTTGTACAGGAACAACCGATTTTCCTAGGGGCAATGATAGGTGACCTCCTCCTACACTAAATCTTGCGATTATAGTGTAGGCTTCCTTACCTCACGATAAGGCTTTCCTGGTTATTTCCCTTGCGGGTATTTCACCACTTACCTAGTCACACCCAATTGCAAGAGATATGACCCCGGCAGACCGATTGCCCAGGCAGTTTACATTCCGCACAGCCCATGCGTACTTGCTACCAATTGAACTGGAAGCTTTTACACCTAAGTACTGCTTTCGTTTTTACACAGCTACAGCGTCGAACATACCGCGCTCAACATTTTTAGCTGGAACCCCTTAACGGAAGATTGTCAAGGTTCAGACTAGTTTATGCCGTTTGCGCTGTTCACCACGCTACTTGTGACCTGTCCGTTTGAGTCAAGGCAACCGTTAGTTATTCGGTAGATTGATACTATCATTTCTGACAAAAACAAGCAAGAAAGCTTCGACTTTATTTGTTAATTTTAGGGATATTGAATCCCGTAAAATTAAATTGGGAGAGTCCATGTATCCCAACGCTGACAGCAAGAGTACAGCGTGGGTCTTATAGCTCCCCCTCTCCCCCCACAAGAAGATAACCCTAAACACCGACCGCCCCCAAGGGAATCAAAGCCAAGAGCAGCAGGAGTTTTGCCCACCATTGAGGTAATACCCTGAAAAAGCCAGTTTTGGGTTTTAAGGGTTCGAGTTCATCCCGCAAATCGATAACCTCCATCCAAGATGGGGCGGGTTGTCCAACCTGTTTGCCATACAGTTGCACAGATGTGATCGATGGGACTCTTGACACTCCCCCGCTTGAAAGACGGGGGATTCTTGAGCTAATCACAGCCCTTTCGAGTTACCCCTAATTAGGTCTT
>NZ_JBKHUP010000261.1:0-1194 GCF_046565525.1 Coleofasciculus sp.
GAACCATCGCGGCTGCTACTTTTGAGCAACGGAAACGCAATCACATCCCGAATACTCGCCGAATCCGTTAATAACATCACCAAGCGATCAATGCCAATTCCTAACCCCCCAGTTGGTGGCATTCCATACTCTAACGCCGCCAGAAAGTCTTCATCAACCCCTTGCGCTTCCAAGTCTCCAGCGGCTTTTCGTGCGGCTTGTGCTTCTAAACGTTCCCGTTGATCAATCGGATCAGTTAATTCAGAAAAGCTATTAGCCGTTTCTCGCCCAGCAATAAATAACTCAAAGCGTTCCACTAATCCCGGCTTAGAACGGTGAGGTTTAGCTAGGGGAGAAATTTCTATAGGAAAGTCAAGGATAAATGTGGGCTGAATCAGAGTTTCTTCACATTTTTGCTCAAAGCATTCGTTGAGGAGTTTCCCCAATGATGGACAGTCGTCTACCCCTTCAATTCCAACTTTTTTAGTCGCGACTTTTGCCTCATCTAATGTCTGAAACTGGCTAAAATCTAAACCCGTCACCTCTTGCACCAACTCATGCATCGTGACTCGACGCCAGGGAGGAGTGAAATCAATTGTTTCACCTTGATAAGTAATTTCCAGAGTTGTCAAAGTATCTTGAGTGACGGTGGTAATTAAATTTTCCGTCAACGTCATCATGTCGTTGTAGTCGGCGTAAGCCTGGTACACCTCAATTGAGGTAAATTCGGGATTGTGGCGCGTGGAAATTCCCTCATTCCGGAAAATTCGCCCCAACTCAAATACCTTTTCAAATCCGCCGACAATTAACCGCTTTAGGTGGAGTTCTGTGGCAATTCGCAGGTACAACTCCATCTCTAGGGTATTGTGATAGGTGATAAAGGGACGGGCTTCGGCACCCCCCGCTTCTGTACTAAAGACAGGGGTTTCAATTTCAATAAAGCCACGATCCTCTAAATAGCGACGAATGGCGGCGGTAATTTTAGCACGGCGGCGGAAGGTTTCCCGAACAGTGGGATTGACCATCAAGTCAACATAACGCTGGCGATAGCGCTTTTCTGTATCGGTGAGACCATGCCACTTATCGGGTAAGGGTAGTAGAGATTTGGTCAGAATAGCATATTCGTTGACATAGACGGAGAGTTCACCTTTATCTGTGCGCTTAATTGTCCCCTTTACGCCTAAAATGTCCCCAATGTCTGTGAATTGCTTGAGA
>NZ_JBKHUP010000262.1:0-1101 GCF_046565525.1 Coleofasciculus sp.
TATGACCTCAACAAATATTGCAAGGTACTCAGAGAACAATTTGAATGGTGTAAAAAGCTCTCAGCGCAAGCTTGTCAAGCCAGTGCCGAAAGAGCGTGGAGTGCCATCGCCAAGTTCTTTGATAATTGCAAGAAACAAATTTCCGGCAAGAAAGGTTTTCCCAAATTCAAAAAACATCAGACACATTCCTCAGTAGAGTACAAGGTTGATGGGTGGGTATTATCGGATGACCGATTAACCATTACATTTAGGGATGGCTTTAAGGCTGGAACCTTTAGGATGTGGGGAACTCGCGATTTACACTTTTACCAAAAAGAGCAAATAAAGCGAGTACGTGTTGTGCGTCGAGCTGATGGATATTACGTTCAGTTTTCCATCAATCAAGAGCGAAACGAACACCACAAACCTACTAATCGAATGGTAGGCATAGATGTAGGAATAAGCCATTTCTACACTGACTCTGAAGGGAATAAAGTTGAAAACCCTAGGTTCTTGATCAAGGCTTCAAAAGCCTTAAAACGCGCACAGAAACGTGTTTCTCGTAGAACTAAAGGGTCAAAGAATCGCCTCAAGTCCATTAAGAAGTTAGGTAGAGAGCATCTCAAGGTATCAAGGCGGCGTAAAGACTTTGCGGTAAAGACGGCAAGGGCGCTGATCCAGTCGGCAGACTTGGTAGCCATTGAAGACCTAAAAGTGCGGAATATGGTGAAAAACCATCATCTAGCCAAGTCAATATCTGATGCTAGTTGGACATTGTTTAGACAGTGGTTGGAGTATTTCGGGAAAGTATTTGACGTGCCAGTGATTGCTGTTGCACCTCATTACACATCCCAAGATTGTTCCAACTGTGGGCAAGAAATTAAGAAAACTTTGTCCACTCGTACCCATAAATGTCATTGTGGGTATGTTGATTGCCGAGATACGAATGCAGCGATTAATATTTTGATGAAAGCGTTGCAGGGCTTAGCTCAACTACCGAGGGGCGCTCGGAAAGTAACGCCTGGGGATGAGATGACCCACTGCTTGGAGGGGGAAACTCCAAAAAGTAAGGTTACTCGTAGAGCCAGGAAACCCCGTCAGTGATGATGGGAATCCCCACCC
>NZ_JBKHUP010000263.1:0-1034 GCF_046565525.1 Coleofasciculus sp.
TACAGCGTTTCCCACGCTGATGAGGTACATTTAGGGTAGGACTTTTGCTCTCAGAGGGTTCATCGGTTTGAAACCATATTCTTTAGACTTCCGTAAGAAAATTATCGATATCTACCAAAGTGAACCGATTTCACAACGGCGTCTAGCCAAGCGGTTTGGAGTGGCGAAAAGCTTTATCGAAAAACTCTTGAAGCAGTACCGTGAAACGGGTTCCCTTGCTCCTAAAAAGCGAACCCAACAAACACCAACTTTACTGAGTACTGAGCAGCTAGCGGTGCTTCGACAATTGGTGCAACAGCGGAATGATGCCACCTTGGAGGAACTCCAAACCCTCTTGGAAAGAGAAATCGGAGTTCGCCTCAGTCGCACGACCGTCGATAGAATGCTCAAAAAATTAAATATCACTGTTAAAAAAAAACGTTCCACGCCGATGAGAAAGAAACTGAACGCACCCAGAACAAGCGGGTAAAGTTTTGGCAACTGGTTCAAAGCTTTCTAGCCGAGAACCTTATCTTTATTGATGAATCAGGGGTCAATCTGGCTTTAACTCGCTTGTCGGCTCGTTCGCCTAAAGGTCAACGAGCCCACGGGAAGAGACCTCAGACAAGGGGAAAAAATGTTTCTATCATTAGCGCTTTAGGATTACAAGGTGTTGTCACTCAAGTAAGTCTTCTAGGTGCCATTGATGGTCTCACTTTTGAAGCCTTTATCGCTCGTAAATTAGTGCCGTATCTTTGGTCTGGAGCCTGTGTTATTCTTGACAACTGCTCTATCCATCTGGGAAAAACGATTGAATCATTAATTCAGGAGGCGGGAGCAACACTAATTTATTTACCTCCCTATTCTCCAGATTTTTCCCCGATTGAAAATTGCTTCTCAAAAATTAAATCGATACTGCGAGCTATGGAAGCCAGGACATATCCGGACTTAGCCAAAGCGATAGAAGAAGCATTTAGCCAAGTTTCTTTAGATGACATCAAAGGATGGTTTACTCATTGTTGCTACTGTACCTCACTAGACTGAGAAATGCTGTA
>NZ_JBKHUP010000264.1:0-1025 GCF_046565525.1 Coleofasciculus sp.
TCCTCAGGGAATACAAACTTCTGGTGTGGTTGGTCTTGAGGCGCCAGCCAAGCCCGGACTCCTTCATTCAGGAGAATGTTCTTGGTGTAGAATGTCTCAAATTCGGGGTCTTCCGCCGCCCGGATTTCCTGAGACACGAAGTCATAGGCACGCAGGTTCACGGCTAAGCCGATCACACCCACTGAACTCATCCATAAGCCTGTCACGGGGACAAACAGCATGAAGAAGTGCAGCCAGCGCTTGTTGGAAAACGCAATCCCGAAAATCTGAGACCAGAAACGGTTCGCCGTTACCATTGAATAGGTTTCTTCGGCTTGGGTGGGGTTAAACGCCCGGAAGGTATTTGACCCTTCACCATCTTCAAACAAGGTGTTTTCTACGGTTGCACCGTGAATCGCACAAAGCAGCGCTCCACCTAAGATACCTGCCACTCCCATCATGTGGAAGGGGTTGAGTGTCCAGTTGTGGAACCCTTGGAAGAATAGCAAGAAGCGGAAGATTCCGGCTACACCAAAGCTGGGAGCAAAGAACCAAGAGGATTGCCCCAAGGGATAGATCAAGAATACGCTGACAAATACCGCGATAGGTCCACTAAAGGCAATGGCGTTGTAGGGTCGAATTCCGACCACGCGGGAAATTTCAAATTGCCGCAGCATAAAGCCAATTAAGCCAAAGGCACCGTGCAGGGCGGTAAATGACCAAAGCCCACCGATTTGACACCAACGGGTGAAGTCACCTTGAGCTTCAGGTCCCCACAATAGCAGTAAGGAATGACCAAAGGTATCGGCGGGGGTGGAAACCGCAACGGTGAGGAAGTTACAGCCTTCCAAGTAGGAAGAGGCTAAACCGTGGGTATACCAAGATGTGACAAAGGTTGTACCGGTTAGCCAAGCCCCAACAGCCAAGTAGGCGCAGGGGAGCAGGAGTATACCTGACCAACCGATGAATACAAAGCGATCGCGCTTGAGCCAGTCATCGAGTGAGTCAAACCATCCTCTTTGGCTGGGAGCGCGTCCGACAGCTAT
>NZ_JBKHUP010000265.1:0-1010 GCF_046565525.1 Coleofasciculus sp.
GGGTGTGCTATGCTCCTTTATATATTTTCTGTGGGCATCATTTATTAGTAGCTCTTATTACGTCCTTCTAATGTAGATCCAGCCGAAGGAGCATTGGAAGAACTACAGAGAATCATTGGTTTAATTCGAGATAAATGGCACGATACACATATCATAGTGCGAGGCGATAGTGCTTATGCTCGTGAAGAAATCATAAGTTTTTGCGAGGAGAAGGAAGGCGTAGATTATGTGATAGCGATGGCAACGAATAGCCAATTAAAATTACGAACTTGCGACGTTATTGAAAAAGCAAAAAACGAATACGAAGAAAATTTATTGCCCGTTGTTGAATTGATAGATAGCCTTTTTTCTAAAAATGAAGATTTAGACGAAGTGAGAAAGTTAGTTCCTAACGCAACTTGGTTTCGCTCTATTTATTATCAAACTGAAAAGTCATGGAGTCGTCAAAGAAGAGTGGTTACTAAAGTTTCTTATGGTAGTGAAGGCTTAGAGCTTCGTCATGTAATCACTTCTTTACCTCCTTCTCAAATTACACCCTCTCAACTTTATACTAAAAAATACTGTCCGAGAGGTGAAATGGAAAATCGGATTAAAGAACAACAGTTAGACTTATTTGCTGACCGAACTTCCACTCAAACATTTCAAAGTAATCAACTCCGCCTGTGGTTATCTTCAATAGCTTATGTTTTGATGCAAGCCTTTCGTTATCACGGTTTGAGAAAAACTTCTTTGTCCAAAGCAACTGTCGGAACAATTCGCCTCAATCTTCTTAAGTTAGGAGCGAGAATTACTGTTAGTGTGAGAAGAATTGTTATTGCCATATCTAGTTCTTGTCCTTATCAAGAGATTTTAGCTATTGCTCATTCCAGAATTCAAGCTATTCCCAATACTTCTTAAGTTTTCGGCTTCCATGACAACTAAATTATTTTTGAGTTGACTGAATCTTCTTTCGGTCAGTTTTGTCATGGAAACTTGGCGTAATCACCTAAATTTTAGTGAAAAAAACAGGT
>NZ_JBKHUP010000266.1:0-1000 GCF_046565525.1 Coleofasciculus sp.
TTGACCATATTTCGCACTTGCAAGTCTTCATAAGCTACCAAGTCGTTAGACCGGACTACGCACAATGCAGTCTTTACTGCAAAGTCTTTACGCTGCCTACTGACTTTCAAGTGTTTCTTGGCTAACTTCTGTTTAGCTTTCTTATAGTTATTAGATTGGGGTTGACCTTTTTTGAACTTCTTAGATACCCGCTTTTGGAGACGCTTAAGTTGTTTCTCTGATTTTCTCAGGAATCTCGGATTCTCAACCGTTTGACCGTTTGAGTCAGTATAAAAGTGGTTTAACCCAACATCTAATCCTACAGTATTACCTGTTGGTTTTTTATCCTCAGTCCTGTCATGGTCAATACAAAACTGAGCATAATAGCCATCGGCGCGACGTACTACCCTAACCCTTTTGATTTGGGTAAGTTGGTAGTAGTTTAAGTCACGAGTTCCATAAAGCTTAAACGTTCCGGCTTTAAACCCATCAGTAAATGTGATGTGGTCACGTTTTTCTGATAGCTTCCAACCTGAGGTTTTGTACTCTACAGAACTATGGTTAGGACGATTCTTTTTGTACTTGGGATATCCTTTCTTCCCTTTGACTTGTTTTTTACAGTTATCAAAGAATCGACTGATACTAGCCCAGGTACGCTCAGACATGGCTTGTCGGGCTTGGGAGTTTAATTTTCTTACCCAAGGAAATTCTTTACTTTTACCAAGAATCGTACAATACTTAGAAAAATCGTTGCGATTCTTAGCCTGACCGTCTTCCCAATATCGGAGGCAAGCATTACGAATAAACAGACCAGTACGAATGGCTTCATCAAGCCTTCTATACTGATACTCTCTACCTTTTAACTTACCCTCGTAGACAATCATTTTACCACTTTTAGCTTATGGTAGAATTATAGCATAGTAAAGCTAACACTCGCAACTAAAGTTGCTTGGCTAAACGCCTCGCTCGGTTTCATCCCTCGGATAAATCACGAGGGCTTTCACCATCGCTTACCTTGTAA